>DAIDJX010000006.1 GCA_027451165.1 Prolixibacteraceae bacterium
TGAACGGACAGGCAATTTTCGGGGGCTGTGACGGCTACCTTCACCTGGTGGATATTGCTGCCGGTAAGGCAGTGAAGAAGGTGGAAGTGGCCACCTATGTTGCCAGTTCTGTGGCTGTGGAAGGCAATATGGCCTGGGTAGGCGATTACGACGGACAGTTTTCACGTGTGGATATGGCCAAAGGAAGCATATCCTGGAAATGGGCCGATCCGAAAGTCAAACTGCCTTTTCTGGCTTCGCCAGCATTAGCCGGGAATTTTGTCATCACCGGTAACCACGATAAAAACATCTATTGTTTTGACAAAAACACGGGTAAAAAAGTCTGGAATTATAACACCGGCAACCGGGTGGAAGCTTCTCCGGTCATTTACGGGAAGAAAGTAATTGCGGCAAACATGCGGGGGGATCTCTTCCTGTTGAACCTCAATGATGGAAAGGTAGTCTGGAAATACGAACTGGGTTCTGCGATTATCAGCAACCCGGCGGTCGTCAGCAACAAAATTATCGTGGCTGCCAGCGATGGCACGGTGTATTGTTTTGGGAAATAGGGTATTGGTTTATGGAAATTTCGGATTTCGGATTTACGATTTCGGATTTAACTCAATTTCGGATTTCGGATGTTCGATTTCGGATTTGCCTGCGGACTCTCTTGCCTTTAAATCCGAAATCGTAAATCCGAAATCCGAAATTTCTTATGAGCTAATTATAATTAAACAAGATGAATATTATCCAAATAATTCCCGGCTCAGGGGGCAGTTTTTACTGTGGGAACTGCCTGCGGGACAGCAAATTCGTGGAGGCATTGAGAAAAAAAGGCCATCAGGTGGTTAAAATTCCCATGTACCTGCCCATTTATGCCGATGAGCATGACCTGACGGACATCCCGGTGTTCTATGGAGCCATCAGCATTTACCTCAAGCAACTGTTTCCCATTTTCCGGAAAGCGCCGGCCTGGTTTGACAAACTGCTTAATGCCCGTCCCTTGCTGAAACTGGCGGCTTCTATGGCCGGGTCGACGAATGCCAAAGGTTTGGACGACATGACCATTTCCATGTTGATGGGAGAGGAGGGTAAGCAGCAGGAAGAACTTGACCGGATGGTGGACTGGATTGCAGAACACTGCCAGCCGGATGTTATCCACATTTCAAATGCCCTTTTGCTGGGACTGGCACACCGGATCAGGGAAAAAACTGCTGTTCCCGTGGTATGTTCCCTCCAGGATGAAGACGTATGGGTGGATGTCATGCAGCCCGGAAGCCGGGAGCGGGTGTGGCAGCTGATGCGGGAGAAAGCAGCCCATGTGGACGCCTTCATTGCGGTCAGTCACTATTTTGCCGGCGTGATGAAGGAAAAAATGGGGATCGGCGGTCATCCTGTTTATCCTGTTTACCTGGGCGTGGATCCGCAGGAATATCCATTCCGGTTGGCTACAGAAAAGCCAAGAACCATTGGGTATATCTCGAGGATGTGTTATGAAAATGGATTGGATATTGCGGTAGATGCCTTTATCCTGATGCAGCGGATGCGTGGTTTTGAGAATGTTACCCTTTGCATAACCGGTGGTTCTACGCCCGCGGATTCCCGGTATATCTCCGGAATTAAAAAACGGCTCCGGAAAGCTGGCCTGGAGAATAAGGTCGATTTTCATGATGATTTTGAAGGTAAAGGCCGGCAGGAATTCTTTTCCAAAGTGGCCCTGGCTTCGGTGCCCGTAAGAAATGGGGAAGCTTTTGGTATTTACCTGACAGAATTGATGGCCTGTGGTATACCCATCGTTCAGCCTGCACTGGGGGCTTTCCCTGAAATTGTGGAAAAATCGGAAGGAGGGATGGTTTATTCCCCCAACCACCCGGATGTTCTGGCCAAAGAATGGATAAAAGTACTCAGTTCGCCGGAAAAACTTGCTGAACTCAGTCTTCAGGCCAGAAAGGGGGTTGAACAATATTTCGATATTTCCGTTCATACGGAGGAAATGATTCAGGTTTATCAACAGGTAATTGCAGAAAAGAAAAATTATGTTACTGCATCTGAATAACGTCAGCAAAGGGTATGGCCAACCCGGAAGCCATGCTTTCCGGCCGGTACTTTCCAATCTGGAACTTAAGCTGGAACAAGGATCGGTTACCGGTATCACCGGGCAGAGTGGCAGTGGAAAGACAACCTTGCTAAACATTGCTGGCGCCCTGGATCTTCCGGATTCAGGAGAAGTACTTTTCGGGGGTGAAGAGATCAGCCGGTACAACGATCTTGAACTGGCCCGATTCCGGAACCTGAAACTGGGCTTTGTTTTTCAGCAGCATCATCTGATGCCCCACCTCACCCTTTGGGAAAATGTGCTGTTGCCATTGCTTCCCCGGAAGAGAAAAACCCTCGCTGATGACATCAGTTGGGCTGAACATTTACTCCGGAAGACCGGCATCTGGGAGCAAAGGAACCAGTTGCCGGGTGAAATGTCGGGAGGCGAATGCCAGCGCGCAGCCGTGGTCAGAGCGCTGATTAACAAACCTGCGCTGGTTTTAGCCGACGAACCCACCGGCGCTTTGGACGAAACCAATGCAACCATCCTGGCTGACCTGCTGCTCAATCTGGCCATAGAAGAAGGAGTGACCCTTCTGGTGGTCACCCATGCCACTGATCTTGCTGCCCGCCTGGATAGCCGCTATTTGCTCCATAACGGTACCTTAAAGGAGCTGAAATGACTTTACTCCTCCTCGTTTTGCGCAGTTTCCGTTTTTACTGGAAACGAAACATCCTGGTGATGGCAGGTGTTGCGCTGAGTGCGGCTGTCTTTACCGGTGCACTGATGATTGGCGATTCCATGCGGTACAGCCTGAAACAGATTGTTCATGCCCGACTGGGTTCCACCACCTGGGTTGTGGAAACCTCCGACCGCTTTTTTACTGCTGCACTTGCCGATAGTATGGCCAGGTTCATCCCCGGCAATATAGCTCCTCTTTTCGTTTCCCAGGGTTCTGCCATTGCCGACGGAGGTCGTGACCGCGTAAACCGGGTACAGTTCATTGGGATCGACTCAAGGTTCCAAACTATTGCGGGATCGACAGCATATGGGGAAATGAAAGAAGAGGAAGTCATCATCAATGCCCAGTTAGCCGGAAGGCTGAAGGTAAAGGCAGGGGATGCCCTCCTTTTCCGTGTGGCCAAAGCCAGCCTTGTGCCGCTGAATACACCATTTGTATCTGAAAGTGAAACGACTGTTTCCTTTCGTTCTACCATCGCAAGGGTGGTCACTTCTGAGGAATGTGGTGATTTTTACCTTCAGAATGCGCAAAGCACCCCATACAATGTTTTTCTGCCGCTGGAGCAATTAAACCACCTGATGGGGATGGAAGGGAGAAGCAACCGCCTGCTTCTGGAAGGAGACAGCACTCAGGCGTTTGTGGATTCAGTGCTGAGTGCCAGCCTACGTCCACAAGATGTCGGGTTGAAATTGGATTTTTTCCCTGACAAACAGGAGTTTGGGATCAGCTCTGAACGGATTTTTCTGGATTCCATGACATGGAACCTGTTTGGTGCTGTGGAGGAAAAAAGAGATGTTCTGACCTATTTTGTGAATTCTATCCGGCGTAACAACCAGGTGTTACCATATTCGTTTGTTTCTTCGTGGAGTGGCCTTCCGGTTAACGAAGGCGAAATTATTCTGAATGACTGGGCTGCCAATGACCTGAAGGCCAGAGTGGGAGATACAATAACGATAACCTGGTTTGAAATTGGCCCGCTAAGACAATTGGTGGAAAAAAGTCATTCTCTTAAAGTTAGTGATGTTGTGCCCATCACCGGTGAATATGGAGATTCCGGTTTAATGCCTTCGATTCCCGGTCTTTCAGATGCCGGTCATTGCAGGGAGTGGAAAGCCGGGATTCCCATCGCATTGGATAAGATCAGGGACAAAGATGAAGCCTACTGGAACCAATATAAAGGAACGCCCAAAGCTTTTGTTTCCTGCAATATTGCAAAACTTTGGTGGTCCAACCGGTATGGAAGTTCCACCTCCATCCGGATTCCCGCCGGTCATTTTTCTGAGGAAGAATATTATAGTGTATTTAAGTCCTCTGTTGTGGCTGCTGATTTTGGCTTGTTTGCCCGACCGGTAAAGTCGGAAGGATTAAAAGCAGCCGAAGGGGGTAGCGATTTTGGCCAGCTGTTCTTCGGGCTGAGTTTTTTTCTGTTGTTATCAGCTGTTCTGATTACAGCGCTTCTCTTCCGCCTTAACCTGGAAACGCGGGAGAGCCAGATTGGAACGATGCTGCAACTGGGATTTACCCGCAGGCAGCTAAGCCGGATTTTTCTTTCAGAAGGAATTCTGGTGGTTCTGCCCGGAATTGTGGCCGGATTACTGTTGGGCATCGGTTATGTCCGGATTATTTTTTATTTCCTGAATTCCCTTTGGTTTGATATCGTCAGAACCTCAGTCATCCTGCTGCAAGTTAAGTTCACCACTCTTCTGGCCGGTTTCATTCTTACACTGGTCATCAGCAGCCTGTCACTTTGGTTTCCCTTGCGGAATTACCTGGGAAAGGCTGTTGTCTCACTTCAGCATAAAGGTGGAACTTCCGGCAATCCTTCTGATTACAGCCGGAGGTGGTGGCTGGGAATTATCCCTCTCCTGGCCGGAATTTTAATTTCAGTATATCAAATAGTTGGGGGTGCTTCACAAATTCCCGGATATTTCTTTCTCTCCGGGTTTTTGATTCTGGCCGGAACACTTTGGATCATCAAGATTTTGATTGAGAGTATCCGTCAAAGACAACAGCAGTTTATTGGATTTAATTCCCTTATCCTGCGTTCGGTTTCCCGTCATGTCAACCGTTCCATGGCCATAGTGATCACCTTCTCCCTGGGTGCATTCCTGTTGATAGCCGTAGGCGCCAACCGTAGTAAAATGACCTTGTCGGCAGGGGAAAAGCAATCCGGAACCGGGGGCTTTGGTTTTTTTGCCGAAACGGTAGTGCCTGTCCTGCACGACCTGAACGATCCAGACCGGCGGTTGTCGGATGGACTGGACAGTTCCCTGAACATGGTGCAGTTAAGCAGAATGTCAGGCGATGATGCCAGCTGCCTCAACCTCAACCGGGTAACCAATCCTTCAATTCTGGGTGTCGACGTTTCGACATTATCCGGGCGTTTTGAATTTCAGACTTTAACAGATGGGATGAACCTGGTTAATCCCTGGCTTTCACTGAAAGAGATCCTGCCCGGAAATGTAATCCCGGCGGTGGCGGATCAGACTGTAATTCAGTGGGGTTTGGGCATGAAAACCGGGGATACCCTGCTTTACCTCGGGGAGAAAGGAGATACCCTCCGTCTCAGGCTCATTGGAGGCTTGTTACCCTCTGTCTTTCAGGGATATGTGCTGGTTGACCAATCCCATTTTCTGAATTATTTTCCTTCACACAGCGGATCTTCAGTTTTTCTGATCACTAATTCAGATGAAGAAGTAAAGGATGAATTACTGAACCAATACCGGGATTATGGAATGGACATTATCCCTACACCTGAAAAACTGGCCACGTTCCAGTCAGTGACCAACACCTATCTGTCCATTTTTATGACGCTTGGCTTTCTTGCTTTGGCTATTGGTACGCTGGGTATTTTGGTGGTGGTAGCCAGGACTTTGCTGGAGCGGCGCCGGGAAATGGCCCTCATGCAAGCCATGGGGTATTCGAGGAGAAGTCTTGTTTGGATGATGGTTGCAGAGTATTCCGGATTGCTGGCAGCTGCACTGAGTATTGCTTTGATCACTGCCTTTCTTGCCCTCCTGCCTGCGCTGCTGGATGGTTCATTGACGGTTTCCCTTACTTTCTCAGGACTCTTGTTCCTGGGGATAGTGATTCACGTGCTGTTATGGATTGCCTTGATCTCATTCAGAATGCTGAATAAAGGGAAATTAATTCCGGAGATTGTCAGGGAATGAACTTTTTTTCGTATTTTTAATACATTGATTTTAAAAATTAATGTTATGTCAGTATTAAAAGTAATTGAATTGATGGCTTCTTCTGAAAAAAGCTGGGAAGATGCTGTTAAAAATGCAGTTGAAACTGCAGGAAAAACGTTGAAAGGGATTCGTTCGGTATGGATCCAGGATCAAAGCGCTGTTGTAAAAGACGGCAAAATAGCTGAATTCAGGGTAAATTGTAAAATTACCTTTGAAGTCTTTGATTAACTCCAACATTCAAACAATCAAACAATCCAACAATCAAACAATCAAACATTTTATTATGGGATTAATTTCATTTATCAAAAGCGCCGGGGAAAAAATCTTCGGAAAAAAGGAAGAGGTAGTGGTCGATAAAGCAGCTGTTATTCTTGGTCACATCAGGGGCTATGGTTTTGATACTTCTGATGTACAGGCTCAGGTGACGGATGATCTGGTCATTCTGACAGGAAAGGTAGACTCCATTGCCAATAAAAACAGGATAATTGTGGCTGCCGGAAATGTGGAGGGGATCGCCAAAGTAGAAGACCGACTGGTGGTTTTGCCGAAAGGGGCAACCATTCCGATGGCCGAGATCAAAGAACCGGAGGAGCAGTACTACACAGTTGTACCTGGGGATTCGCTCTCAAAGATCGCTAAAAAATACTACGGAAATGCCAACAAGTATCCGGTGATTTTTGAGGCCAATACACCCATGTTAAAACATCCGGATAAGATTTATCCGGGCCAGGTATTGGTTATTCCGCCGGTTGAATAAAAAATATCCTTGCAGGGACACATCATTTTGTGTCCCTGCAAGGTTGTTTTTTATTTACGCAATAACCGGCCAAGGAACGACATCCCCAGTTCGGCAATGTCATCGGCGACGTTACCGTCATTATCCCTGTCGAGGATTTGGTTGATCACACCCTGTGACTGCGGGGATTCATCGCTTTCCTTCCTGAGGTATGAATTCAGTATGCTTCCAATCATTCCGCCACCGCCTCCGGTAGAATTTTTCCTGCCCAGGAACCCCATGACGATGGGAGCGGCAATTTCCAGGATTTTTCCGACAGATGCACCGCTCAATCCGGAATCAGAGCTGATGTAATTGACTACGTTTTGTTGTTTGCCTCCCAGGACATGCCTGAGAATTCCGGCGCCATTGGCTACTGCCGGGTTGTTGAGAAAACCGCCCAGGTTGTCCAGCAAGCTTCCATCATGGTCCCTGCTGATGGCATTTTGCAACGCTTCTGCACCATCTGGTGTGCTGCTGTTTTTAGCCAGCGCATTCATCAGGATGGGAATGGCACTTGCCAATGCTGCTTTGGCCTGGTTGGGAGACGCACCTGTTTGTTGTCCGATGGCATCCAGTGCGGAATCATCGAAATTGGATAGAATCGCCCCTAAAATATTTTCTTCCATAATTGTATTTGTAAAATTGTGAAAATCAAAACATGTTTTTTGCGGGAATACTATTATTTAAACCACAAATTTCCTGATCAGGCGTACCCCTCTTTCCTCCGGCTGGCAGAAAGAGGTCCGGGGGTTAGGTCAATTCAATTCTGAGCAAGACTCAGTTCTACTTATGCAGGAGTTTCTGTTGCCGGAGTTTCCGCCGGAGGTGTAGTTTCAGCAGCGGGCGCTTCCGGAGCAGCTTCAGCAACAGGCGCTTCAGGAGCAGCTTCAGCGGCAGGCTTTTTGGCGAGCTTCTCGGCCAGGTTGTCTGCCATATCAGCTGCCTTTTCTGCCAGGTCTTTTCCCTTCTCCCTGGCTTTGTCCATGATGTCTTCGGCTTTTTCTTCCATCTTGTCGGCAAAACCGCGAAGCTTCTCTTTTACGCCACTTTTTTGCAGTTCATCCACTTTGGCTTCAACATAATCTTCAGCTTTGTCGAATAGTTCCTCTGCTTTTTTGAAAGTTTCACTTTCCTTGACTTTTCCGGCGGTATCTTCAATCAAATCTTCCGCCTTTTCAGCCAGATCTTTCAATTTGTCAAAGAACCCTTCTTTTTTTTCTTCTTGTTCCTGATTAACTTCTTGTGTCATAGCTTGTTAAATTTTAAGTTAAAGTATTTTATTGAATTTTAAATGTAGAAAATATTCCTTCATAATCAAAAAAAAAGATGATAACCCAAATTGACCTATATTTGCCACCTGGTATTAAATGAATAACAATGAAGAAAGCTTATATTTTTCCTGGTCAGGGAGCCCAATACCCGGGTATGGGCAAAGATCATTATGAAAATGCTCCGGTAGCCCGTGAGTTGATGGAGGAAGCCAATTCCCTGCTGGGATTCCGTTTAACTGACATCATGTTTGAAGGAAGTGTGGAAGATCTGAAACAGACCCGTGTTACCCAACCGGCAATTTTTCTGCATTCAGTGGTGTTGGCCAAAACATTGCCGGATTTTCAGCCTGCTTTGGTAGCCGGACACTCCCTGGGGGAATTTTCAGCTTTGGTTGCTGCCGGCGCGTTGAGTTTCCGGGAAGGACTTCAGTTGGTGTATAAACGGGCATTAGCCATGCAGAAAGCCTGTGAAGCAGAACCCTCCACCATGGCGGCTGTGATCGGGGCAGAGGATAAACTGGTGGAAGAGGTCTGCGCAGAAGTACCTGAAGTGGTTGTTCCGGCCAATTACAATTGTCCGGGACAGATCGTGATTTCAGGATCTTTCGCCGGAATCGATGCAGCGATGAACCTCCTTACCCAAAGGGGGGTCAAAAGGGTATTGAAGCTGGTGGTGGGAGGCGCTTTCCATTCCCCGCTCATGGAACCGGCAGCCCATGAATTGGCAGCTGCCATTGAAATGGCGGTTTTCAAACAACCGGTTTGTCCAATTTATCAGAATGTGAATGCAATGCCTTCAACTGATCCTGATCAGATCAGGAAAAACCTGGTGGCCCAGTTAACCGCTCCGGTACGCTGGACACAAACCATCCGGAATATGGTAGCTGATGGCGCTTTGGTCTTTACTGAGCTTGGTCCGGGAAAAGTGCTCCAGGGACTTGTGAAGAAGATTGCCCCGGAAGTTGTTGTCGAGGGGAAGGATACCCTGAACTGATCAGGATTTAAGCAGGATTTGGCTTTTTATTTTGCTGCAAATAGCGGTAAATCGTGGATTTGCCAATTTTAAGCCTTTCAGCAACCTCCCTGACGTTTTGGTCGTACCTGGTCAGGAAACAATTGATGATTTCCTGGTTATACTCTTCCAGGGTAAGTTCCTTTCCAAGTAAATTATCTATTGAATCTCTTCCGTTCAGGTTGAGGTGGTCACATTCAATGGAATTGCCGGAACTCAGGACACAGGCCAGTTCCATGATCGCCTTTAATTCCCTGATATTCCCCGGGAAAGGATACTTTAACAGTTGGTTTTTGGCTTCCGGCGAGATACTTTTATGATGAAGTTCATTCTCCTTGCAAAATTCATCTGCAAAAAACCTGGCTAAAAGCATGATATCACTGCCTCTTTCCCGCAGGGGAGGGAGAATGATGGGGAGCCCCAGAAGCCTGTAATAAAGATCACTCCTGAATTTGTACTCTGACACGAGTTCCAAAAGGTTTTTATGTGTGGCTGTAATGATCCTGACATCCAGCGGAATAACCTGACTGCCTCCAAGCCGCACCAGTTCCCGTTCCTGAATTACCCTGAGCAATTTGGATTGAATATTCAGATCAAGATCTGCAATTTCATCCAGGAAGATAGTCCCACCGTTGGCCTGTTCAAATTTGCCGGGTTTCCGGGAATCAGCCCCCGTAAAAGCCCCCTTCTCATGGCCGAAAAGCTCACTCTCTATCAATCCTTCCGGAATGGCAGAAACATTTACCGCGACAAAGGGTTTATCCTTTCTCTTGGAATTGTAATGGATACCTTTGGCAACCAGTTCTTTACCTGTCCCGGTTTCACCGCTTACGGACACTGAAATGTTGGTGGAAGCCGCTTTTCCCATTAATTCGAAAATGTGCTCAATTTGTGGGCTGTTCCCTTTGATGAGTTTCCGGAAATTGTATTTCTCCCCGACCGCTTTCTTCAGTATCTCATTCTCATTTCTGAGCTGATCGGTTTGATGGATGTTTTTGATGGCATGGGTAAGTTTCTCCCTGGTATCCGGTCCTTTGACGAAATAGTCGTAAGCTCCGTTCTTCAGCAGCTTTACTGCGGTATCAATGTCATCCTGTCCGGAAATGACCAGTACATGGATTCCCGGGTCATATTCGAGGATCCTGGCAAGCAGTTCATGCCCGTCAATATCCGGCAGCCTGAAATCAAGGGTAATAATGGAAGGCCGTTTGTCAAGATTGGCCAGACAATCCTGGCCCGACAAACAGACAAAAACCTCGTTGTCTTTGTTTTCAATTTGCTTTTTCAGCACTCTCGCATAGAGATCATTGTCATCAACTATAAAGATGCGGTATGCCTCTTTTTCTTTTTTGTGTTCCATGTCTGGTGACCCATTGGTTTTGATGGGGTAAGTCCCCGGGATTTGATGGGTACAAAAATAACAATAAATCCCAAATTGGGAAAATTATATACGAATTTTTACAAAATGGGATTTTTTCCCGATGACAGTACGGAAAAAACTGACCGGAAGGGTTCAGTCCAGAAATAAAGTACCCTGCATGTAGGTGATGGCTTTTCCACCGATGCGAACCCGGTCGTCAAGCATTTCACAATAGATGAAGCCTCCCCGCTGTGATACCTGATGGGAAAGCAGGACCGATTTTCCCAGGAAGTGTGACCAGTAAGGGATAAGGAGGGTATGGGCGGAGCCTGTGGCCGGGTCTTCATTAATGCCCATCAGGGGAGCAAAGAAGCGGCTGACAAAATCAGCTTTGTGACCGGCTGCCGTGACGATGATCCCTTTATAGGCGAGTTTTGTAAGCAATTGAAAATCCGGATTAATGTTACGTATTTCAGATTCGTTTTTATAGATGGCTAACAGGTTATTTCCACTGACCATGACTTCAAGCGGCCGGAGACCCAGCGCTTTGGTCAATCCCTGTGGAGTCGGAAAAGAAACAAGTTTGGAAGCATGAAAGTTAAGGTAGAGAAGGTCACCCTCTCTGGAGACTGGAAGTATCCCGCTTTTTGTTTGAAAATGAATGATATCTCCCCGGAAACCAAGGTGTTTGAAAAGAATGTGTGCCGTGGCCAGGGTTGCATGACCACACAAGCTGACTTCTGTGGTGGGGGTAAACCACCGGAGGTGATAAAATCCATCTCCCGGAATAAAAAACGCAGTTTCAGAAAGATTGTTCTCCAGCGCTATCTTCTGCATCTGTGAAGCGGGCAGCCACTCAGTCAAAGGGATGACCGCAGCAGGATTTCCCCTGAACAATTCATCTGCAAAGGCATCAGCCTGATAAATGGAGAGATTCATGCCTGATAATTTTCAATTCTGTAAATATAAGATTCACGATTGAAAAGTAATCGGAATAAACCTAAAACTTTAAGTAGAATTTATATTTCCTTCAGCAGGTATTATCAAAAAGTAATACTCAACTTCAGATTGAGTTTTCTTCCGGTCAGGTAATTGGGTACGGCAAACATGTCGCCATAACTGCTTGAAACCCAAAAATAGGAGACGGTATTGTTAATATTGAGCAGATTAAATACTTCAAGGCTGATAATGGCATCTTTCACCTGTTTAAGCCATCTGTGCTGAGAAGGCCTGGTTGAAGAAAGAAGGACTTTTGATACGCCAAGATCTATCCGCCGGTAGGGGGGCATTCTGAATACATTCTGCCATGGTTCGGCTTTTGGAGGGCCCGTTGGTAAACGTGAACCGTAAAACGCTGCGAGATGCATTTCCCAGGTGGGATTTCCGGGGAGATAATCCTGGAAAAACAAGCTGAAATTAACAAGCTGATCAGTTGGTCTCGGAATAAATCCGTGATTATCTCCGGCAACATCTTCCCTGGTGCGCATGACCGACAAACTGGCCCATGACTGCACACCACTTACAAATTCCCCGTTGATCTTCATATCCAAACCGGCAGCATAGCCTTTGGAACTCAGGTCAGACAGGTATCTGATCCTTACATTATCCACCTGGTAGGGGGTCAATCGGGAGAGGTTTTTATAATAGACTTCCGTGGTATACCGGAATGGACGGTCCCAGGCATTAAAAATCAGATCGGTTCCGGCAAGAACCTGGAAGGAGCGTTGCGCCTTGTTTTCCGTGTTAATCTCGCCGGTGCGGCTCACCAGTTCCTTGAAAAAGGCAGGCTGGTGGTACCAACCTCCCGACAGTTTAAACGAGAAGTTCCTTTCCCATTCGGGGTAATAGCTGATGGAAAACCGTGGACTGATCAAAAATTCCCTGTTAAAATCCCAATAGTGCGCCCGGATTCCCGATGTAATGTAAAGGTTTCCGGTTTTAACCGGTAATTGCCATGTATCCTGGAAAAAACCACTGAAACGCGCTGATTGCAAACTGGACTTGCTGTTAAGGGAATAGTACAGGTCAACTTTCCCGTTTTCGCTGTAGGGCAGGGAATATCCGGTGGAATCACGGTAAATCCATTCGTTCAGCGTGTTGTCTATTCCTTCAACCTGAGCCTGAACACCCCAGTTAAAGAGGTGTTTATCGGTGTTAAGCGCTCCCCTGTGTGAAAGACTGAACACCCTGGCATCGAGGTAATTCCGGGCATGGTTAAGGAAAGTGCCTACCCCCAGGTTCAGAATACTGTCACCAAATTCTTCCGACGACATGTTTCTTTCCAACTCATTGAGGTAGTATTCCCCCAGAACATCATAGGTTTCTGATTCAGCGGCGGAGTAAGCTGACGCGATGAATTTCAGGTTCAGGTCATTGTTGGGGTAATAATTGGCGCTGATCGCTCCCAGCCAGGTGGTAAAACGGTCCCGTTCACTGCCTTCAAAATAAATTTCTGTATTTAGAGGGGTCTGCCACGTACCAAAGGTGGTTTCCCTTTGCCTGGGTATGAAATAGTAATCGTTTTGTGCGATATTTCCCAGAAAAGAAAGGTCAAAATGTTCTGAATGCTGCCAGGTAACCTGTGTCTGGAAGTCGGTAAACCGGGGATCGTATTCCCCCTGTTCATCAAGCGTGCCCAGCAGGTAACGGTTGGTTTTGTACCTGATGCCGGCGATGTAGGAAAATTTCCGGTTCAGGGACAGATCTTCCGCATGGGCAGTAGCTCCCAACATGCTGATGGAGGCGGAGCCCTTGAATTCGACCGGCCGGCGGTATTTGATGTCAAGTACGCTTGACATTTTATCTCCATATTTGGCGCTGAATCCTCCGGCAGAAAAATCAATGGATGAAACCAGATCCCCGTTGATAAAACTAAGCCCTTCCTGCTGGCCGGCCCGGATCAGAAAAGGACGGTAAATTTCAATGTCGTTGACATACACCAGGTTCTCATCAAAGTTTCCACCTCTGACTGAATATTGAGCGCTCAGTTCATTGTTGGAGGATACACCCGGAAGCGTTTTGATCAGGGCCTCGACACTACCCCCGCCAATGGTGGGCAGGTTGTTGAGCATCCGGGGATCGACTTTCATTACATTTCCAATATTCTTCCTGCTTTCGGTCACCGTCACTTCTCCAATCACTTCCTGCGATAGCTTAAGAATGACATCTGTTTTCAGCCGGGATTCAGCAGATGCATTAAAACTTCTTTCCTCCGGCGTGTACCCAATCAGGGAAAAAACGACGCGCACAGGTTTTCCTGCCGGAATTCTGAGCAAATACTCTCCTTGTCTGTTGGTAGTGGTGCCAATGGGGTAATCCCTGAGGGCAACATTGACCAGTTCAAGCGGTTCTCCGTCGGTCCCGGTAACTTTACCTGTCAGGGTGGCATTGCTGCTTTGCCCGCTAAGCCCGGAGGACCAAAGCAAGCACAAGATAGAGAAAATAACCGGATAAACAGATAAAATGTTCTTCATACGGAACCAACTGATTCTTATTTTAAACAAAATGATTGGCCTGTTATTGCCCTGGATGAAAAAAAAACAGCCCGGTCCAAACCAGGCAGCAAATATAGATTATTCAGTGGAGTGAGCCACATCATGGTTCAGGCTAACTTTACCTGACGGTTATGTGAAAACAGGCTTCCTTTCGTTCCGTAACGACCACCAATCGCCTTTCTTTCTGCAATTCCCGTATGGTTTCCGACAACAGCCTGATGGCGGTTCCATCGTGCACCTTTCTGTTTCTGCCCAGTAAATTCCTTTTGGAAAGCGATTTGTAGGTTATGTCGAAAGTGGTTCCGTACAAATGGGCTGACTTTGATGTGGCGTTAACATTGGAGAAACCTAGGCTTCTCTGGCTTTCCTGTGTCCTCAGCAGGGAGGTTATCCTGAACTGGTAGTTTTCCAAATTGTTTTGCTTTAACTTTTGCTGAAATCTTTCCCCGATCAGGTCAAGCAGTTTCCTGGCTTTCGGAACCAGGTATGGATGAGAGTGGGTCAGCTTGTCGACGGAATAGGTTCTTGTCTCCTCAATTTTTACCAGTTTTTTGGATCGTTGTAACTCATTCAGTTTATTGTCTAACACTTTTTTGGATGCCAGCGGTGAGATTCCATTGGAACGGGCATAACGCAAATGGACTTCATTCAGGTCCCGGAAGCGGTGTACCCTGGTGTTGCCGGTCGAAATTTCATCTGAAGGATCAAAAAGACCCCTGAAAAGCGGAAACAGGATGATCAGGGCAATCAGTATGAATACACCCGTCAGAAACCGCTTTACCGGCTTTTTAAGTTTCCTTCTTCTCAGCAGGGTCAGAAAGCTGCCGGATGAATTGTCCCCCATACGTTCAGGTAGTAAAATATTTAAAAACTGCATTCTTTGGTCAAAAATAGACTCTTTGGCCTTGCCGGAATCAAAACCTGTCTCAACTTATCAACAATCAAATGTGATTAACGTGGTTTTGCTCCGTTTTTTCTATGTTTGCCCTGAAGAAAAGTGATTGCACATGAGTAACAAATTCAGACCACTGACTTCGGTGCTGATCAAACCGACGGGGCCGGATTGTAACCTGAATTGTACCTATTGTTTTTATCTCCGGAAATCTGAACTTTTCAGTGAAATGCCGGTACACCGGATGAGCGGGGAAGTGCAGGAAGAAATTATCCGGCAGGTGATGCAACAGGGAGCAGCATCGGTCAGCTTTGCCTGGCAGGGTGGGGAACCGACCCTGATGGGACTGGAATTCTATGAACGTGCGATTGAACTGGTGAAAAAATTCGGTCGCAACCAGACAGTTGGAAACGGTCTTCAGACCAATGGCTTGCTGTTAAACATCCGGTGGGCTCAGTTTTTACGGAAATATGACTGGCTGGTAGGGCTTTCCCTCGATGGTCCCGGTTTTATCCATGACCGTTACCGCCTGGATAAAGGGATGCATCCCACCCACCGGAAAGTGGAAGATGTTGCAAAAATGCTTTTGGATAACCATGTAGCTGTCAATGCACTGGCCTGTCTGACCGATTACTCGGTACGTTATCCTGATGAAACTTACCAGTATTTCAAGGAGTTGGGCCTGACCTGGATGCAATTCATTCCGGTAGTGGAAACCGATCCGCATGACCCGGCACGGGCAGCTCCGTTTTCGGTTTCTGCTGAAGATTACGGCCATTTCCTTTGCCGCACCTTCGACCTGTGGCTGGCTGATTTTAAAGATGGGCGTCCCACTACCTCCATCCGTCAATTTGAATCGGTTTTCCATTCTTATGTGGGAATGCCCGCTCCGGAATGTACCCTGATGAAAGAATGCGGACCATACGTGGTGGTGGAGCACAATGGAAATGTGTACAGTTGCGATTTTTTTGTGGAACCCAAATGGAAGCTGGGAAATGTGATGACCGGCCGGCTGGTGCAGATGCTCAATTCCAAACAACAGGATCTGTTTGCAGGCGCCAAGGCGGTTCTCCCTCCGGAATGCCGGCGCTGTCAATGGCTGACCAAATGCTATGGGGGCTGTACCAAAGACCGCATCAAAGACCCCGCAGACCGCCGGAAACCCAGGTACTGCCTTTCATACAAAATGTTCTTTGCCCACGCCGACAGCGCTCTCCGTCAAATTGCCCTGCAGTGGAAACAGGAACAAAAAGACATCAAAGAGTTTCAGAATACCGGGGGAACGTATAATGCGTTCAGGGACTTCCTGTGATAGGAGAGATTTAACAACATTTACCCAGGAAAGCGCAGCCCGGAACACAGGAACGTCAAAACCCGACAACAACGACAACCTGATTTTTTTTTGGTACTTACCCGCGTTCAACCTATCTTTGGCCATTTACTTTACTGATCTATGCATAAAAATTTGTTGCTGGGTGTGGAGGCGATCGGCCAGGGAGCGATCGACGGCGGTATTTCAGGGGTATATGCCTATCCCGGAACCCCTTCCACAGAGATTACAGAGTATATCCAAAATAATGAAGTGGCCATCACCCGGAACATTCACCGCCTGTGGTCTGTCAATGAAAAAACGGCTTTTGAAGCTGCTTTGGGGATGTCGTATGCCGGCAAAAGAAGCCTGGTATGTATGAAGCATGTCGGGCTCAATGTAGCAGCCGACCCTTTCATGAATGCCTGTGTGACCGGCGTAAATGGCGGGCTTGTGCTGGCCGTGGCTGATGATCCTTCCATGCACTCGTCCCAGAATGAGCAGGATTCCCGTTTTTATGGCAAATTTGGCATGGTTCCCGTGCTGGAACCTTCCAATCAGCAGGAAGCATACGATATGGCTTATGACGGGTTGGAACTTTCAGAGCAGTTAAAAGTGCCGGTTGTTTTGCGGATCACCACCCGTTTGGCCCATTCCCGTTCTGGTGTGGCCTCCCGTCCGCTGAAAGAGGAAAAGCCGCTTGGCATTCCTGAGAATCCCAAGCAATTCCTGCTTCTTCCGGCTTATGCACGCAAATATTACCAGGATTTACTGGGGAAACAGCATAAAATGCTATCACATTCTGAAGTGTCTGCGTGGAACAGGTATCAGGATGGACAGGATAAATCGCTGGGCATTATCGCTTGCGGAATTGCCTGGAATTACCTGATGGAGCATTTTGGAGAAGGGAATTTACCACATCCCGTGGTGAAGATCTGCCAATACCCTCTGCCGGTGGATATGTTAAAAAAACTGGAAGAGGAATGCGGAGAACTGTTGGTCATGGAAGAGGGATATCCGCTTGTTGAAGAGCAGCTGACTGACTTTTTCGGGAAAGGAAAGAAGATTTCAGGACGTTTGAACGGTGTGCTGCCCAGGGCCGGCGAACTGAATCCCGATCATGTGGCTAAAGCGTTGGGCTTAAAGGTTTATACGGGTCCGGCTGTTCCTCCGGTGGTAGCCAACCGTCCGCCAGCACTCTGTCAGGGTTGCGGACATCAGGATGTATATTTTGCTTTGAATGCGGCCATTTCGGTATATGGTGATGGCCGGGTCTTTTCCGATATCGGCTGCTACACCCTTGGCGCTCTTCAGCCTTATGATTCCATTGATACCTGTGTTGATATGGGAGCCTCGATCACCATGGCCAAGGGAGCTTCTGATGCCGGACTGATTCCCGCATTTGCCGTGATCGGCGATTCTACCTTTACCCATTCCGGAATAACCGGACTACTGGACTGTGTGGTGGAAAAGACCAATATCAATATTATTATCCTGGACAATGAAGCGGTGGCAATGACAGGCGGGCAGGATTCCTCCGCAGCCGGAAAAATTGAAGACATCTGTGCGGGCATTGGTGTGGCTCCGGAACATATCCGCTTAGTCGTTCCTCTGAAGAAAAACCATGAAGAGATGGTAAAAACCATCAGGGAAGAGATTGCTTTTCCGGGCGTATCGGTGATCATTGCGCGCAGACCGTGTATTCAGAAGATCGCGAGAGAGAAAAAGAGTAACCGGTGATCGGTAACAAAGATTTCGGATTTCGGATTGTCGATTTCGGATTTGCCTGCGGACTCTCCTGCTTTTCAATCCGAAATCGCAAATCCGAAATCCGAATTTGAGATAAATCCGAAATCGAACATCCGAAATCCGAAATAAAAGTAAAGTTGAATAATGAAAACAGACTTAATTTTAGCCGGAGTAGGCGGACAGGGGATCCTCTCCATCGCAGCCATTGTTGGCGCCGCAGCTATTGAAAAAGGCCTTTATCTCAAGCAATCAGAGACCCACGGGATGAGCCAGCGTGGGGGAGCCGTGGTTTCCCACTTACGTATTGCCGACCGGCCCATCGCCTCTGACCTGATTCCCCAGGGTGGAGCCGATGTCATCCTTTCCGTTGAACCGATGGAATCGCTGCGCTATCTTCCGTTCTTGTCGGAGAAGGGTTGGGTGGTTACGAATTCCACCATGTTCAACAATATACCCGATTATCCTGAATTTGAGCTGATTGAGAAAGAAATCAGAAAGTTACCCCATTCTGTGCTGTTGGATGCCGATGCCATAGCACGCAAACTGGGCCACCCCCGGGGATCCAATATGGTCATGCTGGGAGCGGCTTCCCCATTCCTCCGATTAAGCAAAGAAGAAATCATCGGAGGGATTGAAATGATCTTCAGGAGAAAGGGCCCTGACGTAATTAAGGCTAATATAAACGCTTTTGAAGCTGGCCTTGAAATTTCCGGACGACTGCCTGAGGGGAAGTAAAAAGCACCCGATCCAATGCACCGCTGTTTGATAAACAACAATTGTGTACAGTGAGCAATGTAGAGTGAACAGTGTACTCCTCAGTCCCTGTGGACCTGATATACCTTTTCATCTGAAATTATCTGAAAAAACAATTGTCAGTCTGTAAACATCCTGTCTCAAATTTTGTTATTTTGCAAAATCTGAATGTAACTGCTTATGACAAGACCTAATCCCTTGGGAAATCAGGATATCCGGGTGATCGAAGAATTATACAGCTCTTTCAGGGAGGATCCGGAATCGGTAGATACTAGTTGGCAGCTTTTCTTTTCGGGCTTTGATCTGGCCATCCATAAATTTCCGCACTTACCCGGGAAACAGGTTCCGGAAGAGATTCAGAAGGAATTCTCTGTACTCCAGCTTATCCATGGCTACCGCCAGCGGGGGCATCTTTTTACCCTTACCAACCCGGTCAGAAGCAGAAGAAAATATGAACCTACCCTCGATCCTGCCAATTTCAACCTTTCCACGGCTGATCTGGAAACTGTTTTTCAGGCTGGAAATGAAATTGGGATCGGACCGGCACGTCTGAAAGACATAATCGCTCACCTGGAAGCCACTTACTGCCACTCCATTGGCGTGGAATATGTGTACATGCGCCATCCGGAACTGGTCAACTGGCTGAAAGTGAGAATGGAAAAAGACCGGAATTCCATGGAGTTTTCGACAGAAAAAAGGCGGCATATCCACCGGCATCTGGTACAGGCGGTTGGCTTTGAAAATTACATCCACAAGAAATTCGTCGGGGCAAAACGTTTTTCGCTGGAAGGCGCTGAAACACTGATCCCTTCGCTGGATGCAGTAGTCGAACATGGCGCTGACTGTGGTATTGAGGAGTTTATCATCGGGATGGCCCACCGTGGAAGGCTGAATGTACTGGCCAACATCATGGGTAAGCCCTATCAGAATATCTTCAAGGAATTTTACGGAACGGAGTATGAAGAGGAAATTTCCCTCGGAGATGTAAAATACCACCTCGGGTTTGAAAATGAAATTTCCACTGACAATGGCAAAAAGGTAAGAATGAGCCTGATGCCCAATCCATCACATCTCGAAACCGTCAACGGACTGGTGGAAGGGATGGCCAGGGCCAGAATTGAAACGCTTTATCAGGGTGACAACAGTAAGCTGGCCCCTATCCTGATTCATGGAGATGCTGCCGTGGCCGCCCAGGGCATTGTCTATGAAACCATTCAGATGTCCCAGTTGGCTGGCTATAAGACCGGAGGGACCATTCACCTGGTGATCAACAATCAGGTGGGTTTTACCACCAACTACCTGGAGGCCCGATCGAGTACCTATTGTACCGATATTGCCAAAGTGACCCGGTCTCCGGTATTTCATGTGAATGGTGATGATGTGGAAGCATTGATATATGCCGTTCGGCTGGCAGTGGAATTTCGCCAGAAATTCCGTAGCGATGTGTTTATCGATATTCTCTGCTACCGGAAATATGGTCACAATGAAGGGGATGAACCCCGTTTCACCCAACCTCTTTTGTACAAGATTATCGCCAGCCATCCGAATCCCAGGGATATTTACACTGACAAACTGGAGAGCGCCGGTATTCTGACTCCCGGAGAGGGCAGGGAAGTGGTCAGAGAATTCGATCACCAAATGGAGGAGGCCTATCTGGCTTCCGAGCGAATTGAAAAGCTGAACATCCGGAATTTCCAGGTGGAGACCATGGACCGTTTTGAACGTGCGGAGAAAGCTTTCCCGGATGCCCGTCCCGACACATCCGTGCCATGGAATAAGCTGACTGCCATAGCTACCAGTATCAACACCCTTCCGGAGGGGATGAAATTCTTCAACAAGGTGAACCGGATCATCAGCGACCGCCAAACCATGATCCGCGACAACCGGCTTGACTGGGCCATGTGTGAATTGCTTGCCTATGGAACCCTTTTGGCGGAAGGTCATCCGGTCAGGCTGAGCGGTCAGGACAGCCAGCGGGGTACCTTTGCCCACCGTCATGCCGCGTTTACACTGGAAGACACCGACGAAAGATACATTCCGCTACAGCATGTTTCAGAAAATCAGGCATCGTTTCAGGTGCACAATTCCCTGTTGTCGGAATATGCGGTATTGGGATTTGAATATGGTTATGCTATGGCTGTTCCCGACGGGCTGACCATCTGGGAGGCGCAGTTTGGCGATTTTGCGAATGTGGCACAGGTAATCATCGACCAATATATTTCTTCAGCTGCCGAGAAATGGGGGATTATGAACGGACTGACGCTCTTCCTTCCCCATGGCTATGAAGGGCAGGGCCCGGAGCATTCCAGTGCCAGGATAGAACGCTTTCTGTCGCTGGCTGCCGGTTACAATATGCAAATTACGGTGCCCACAACACCTGCCAACCTTTTTCATCTTTTACGGCGTCAGGTGAAGTGGAACATCCGGCTTCCCCTGGTCGTTTTTACGCCCAAGAGTTTGCTGAGACATCCCCTGGTCATGTCGACCCTTGATGAGCTGGCGCACGGTCAGTTCAGGGAAGTTATTGACGATCCGCTGGTAGATCCCGGTCAGGTGAAAAAGGTAGTATTTACCTCAGGAAGAATATATTATGACCTGCTGAAACGCAGGAATGAGGAAAAAGTAAACTGCGTGGCGCTGGTCAGGGTAGAGCAACTCTTCCCCATTCCGGAGAAACAGATGCAGGAAGTTATCGGAAGATATCCCGGCGCCCGGTTGTTATGGGTTCAGGATGAGCCTGAAAACCAGGGTGCCTGGCCTTTTTATTTCAGAAAGTTGCACCATCTTGGTTTGCAGCCGGTTACCCGTCCTGAAAGTGCCAGTCCGGCGGTGGGCCTGATGGAACAGCACAAACGGAGGTTGCAGAAGATTCTGGATACGGTTTTCGAATCGGATGAGAAATGTAATTCGTAAAACAAATTCACCAACAAAAATGATATTTGAAATAAAAGTGCCGAGTCCGGGAGAATCCATTACCGAAGTTGAAATCAGCCGCTGGCTGGTGGCAGATGGTTCGCTGGTTTTAAAAGGCCAGGAAATTGCTGAAGTGGAAAGCGATAAAGCCACCCTGACCATCATCGCGGATGTATCGGGCCAACTGACAGTAAAGGTCGGTGAGGGGCAGTCTGTGGCAGTTGGCTCGGTGGTGGGCGCCATTGATACAGAAGCTGAAGGCAGCAGCCAGCAGCCAGCAGCCAGCGCTTCGACTTCGCTCAGCGACCTCCGCCAGCAGCCAGCAGACCTCCGCCAGTCTCCGGAATTGAAGATTTCTTCTGTTGCCCGGGAGATGATGAAAGATCACCAGTTGTCTGTTGAAGAGCTGATTTCCGGGCTGAAACGGATTGGCCGAAAAGAAGTGGAAGAAGTACTGAGCCTGAGGAACGAACCTCAATCTCAACCTGCTCCACCCATGACCTTTTCCAGGGAGATAACCCGTGAAAGAATGACGGTATTGCGCAGGAAGCTGAGTGAACGTTTGGTATCAGTAAAAAATGAAACCGCCATGCTGACCACCTTCAATGAAGTGGATATGAGTGCGGTGATGGCCATCCGGAAACAGTATCAGCAGCGATTCACAGAGAAACACGGAATTAAGCTCGGATTTATGGCCTTTTTTGCCAAAGCCGCTGCTGTTGCAGCAGGGTACCATCCATCGGTAAATTCCATGATCGACGGAGAGGATATCCTTTCTCCGGAATTTGTAGACATCGGAATTGCTGTTCAAACACCCAAAGGGTTGATGGTACCGGTGGTCAGGAATGTGGAAAGCAAGACCATTCAGGAAATTGAAAAAGCCATCAGCGATCTGGCAGCCAAAGCCCGGAATAAAAAGATCACGGTAGAAGAGCTTTCCGGAGGTACTTTTACCATTACCAATGGCGGTGTTTTCGGATCTCTGTTTTCCACTCCCATCATCAATCCGCCACAGTCGGCTATCCTGGGCATGCACAACATTGTGGATCGTCCGGTGGCCGTCAATGGTAAAGTGGAGATCCGCCCGATGATGTACATCGCTTTATCCTATGATCACCGGGTGATTGACGGGAAAGACTCGGTTGGTTTCCTGGTAAAAATCAAAGAGTTGATAGAAAATCCCGGTAGCTTGTTGCATAAGGGAGTTAGTGCAGAGGAGTTGCTTTTGGGACTATGAACTGAGGAAGGTTAAACAGGTGTTGTGAAAATTCCAGGTTTCAGGTTTCAGATTCCAGGTTTCAGGTTTCAGGTTTCAGGTTTCAGGTTTCAGGTTTCAGGTTTCAGGTTTCACGGACCCCACCCGAGCTTGCAACCAGGAATCTGAAATCTGAAACCCGGAATCTCCCAAACTATTCTGCTTCGGATTGATTTCCTTTTTTTAGCAGTGTTTTCTTTGGTCTCGTATTTTCAACACGGGCGATCGCTTCCTTGACCACAATTTGTTTTCCATCCACTTCGGTATCATTCAGTGCAATGATGGCGGCTTTTGCTTCCTCTTCGATCTTCATTTCCACAAATCCATACCCTTTGGAGCTCCCGGTGTCGCGGTCAAAAATCACTTTGGCAGAAAGCACCTCACCGAACTCACCAAAAATCTTTTCCAGGTCTTTTCCGGTAGTGGCCGGACTTAATTTCGCAACAAAAACATTCATAACTTCAGGACTTTTAAATTGAAAGGTTTACTTCATCAGGAAACCCGGTTCTTTTTGTAAAGTAACAAAAAAAATGGCAATATAACATCCGACTGTGTCAAATTTCAATTCATTGTTTTGCTGTAAACGCGAAGTATGAAAAAGTTGTATATTCAGCACTTCGGAAAATTGGTCAGCGTGAAAACTGCCTTATTGTTTAATATCCTGATTTTAACCGTCTCCAACCTGTCAGGGCAGACGGTGAACGATACCCTTACCGATTCCAGACGGGAGAATTACAAGCAATTTATATTGCCGGCAGCTTTGTTGGCCGGATCTGTTGTTCTTTACAACGAACCGGTCAGGAAGGAAATTCAGGGTTTTTTCCCCAATACGCAGACCCATGTTGACGACTGGCTGCGGTATGCCCCGATTGCTGAACTGTATGCTTTTGACCTGATGGGCTTCAAACACCGGAACACAGTGCTGGTACAAACGGGCAACCTGGTACTTTCACAGCTTATCGCCGGTGGGGTAGTCACTTTACTGAAAAATTCCATCCATGCACGAAGGCCTTCAGGAGGAATTCATTCCTATCCTTCAGGGCACACCAACGCTGCTTTTGTTGGTGCCACCGTGTTGTATCAGGAATTCAGGGATACGGAGCCGTTGCTGGCCTGGAGCGGCTATGCACTGGCCGCATCCACCGGCATTCTGCGGGTCACCAATGATGCCCATTGGCTGCCGGATGTAATGGCCGGGGCAGCAGTGGGGATACTGGTAACAAACCTCGTTTACCGGTTTGGTCCATTTAACAGGGGATTGTTTTCAGATAAGCGCTTGAATATGTACATTTATCCGGAGGTTGATAGGAAATCGGTATGTTTACTTCTCACTTTTTGATTAATATTAAAGTTAGATTATGTATTTTTATGTAATATTTCCAAATTGTGTGAGATGGTCTTAACCAATACAATCTTTGTTTATCTTAGCCTTGTGGATGAATTAAAATAATTCCGTGGATTTTTAAACCAAAGCTGATGGAAACCAGAACATACATAGTCCCTCTATGTTTTTGTCAAAGGATTAAATAACTTGAATTTACCTGTGAAATAAATGATAAATCATTACAAATGAAAATGATAAAAATACATCTGATGATATGCCTGGCAGTTTTAATGTTATGGAACAAAGGCTATTCCCAGGTGGTTATTGACCAGGAACTTGTTTCCGGGGTGTGGGGACCAAACCAAACCTATGTCATCAGGAATGATGTCCGGGTACCGTCAGGGGCAACGCTGACCATTCAGAAAGGGGTTACCATCAGGTTAAATCCGGGCGTAAGAATAACCGTAAACGGGATTTTGAAAGCAGTTGGAACCCCAACCGACACCATCAGGTTCATTCCTGATATCCCGGGAACCAACTGGAACAACATTACCTTCAAGAACACCACTTCACCAACCTTGCAATATTGCTTGTTTGAAGGGACGGAGAAGGTAGCCGTAAGAAAAAAGGATGATCTGGAAGATATGTTCGGCGCGTTAAATGTCGGACTGGACAGTGATTTTGATGATCTTTCCGATTGTACTTTCAGGAATAATCTTTCAGGCGCTATTTTTATCGGTTCTAACCTCTCCAATGAACTAACCATTAAAAATACCATCATAAGGAACGGACAAAATTTTGGGATTACCATCCATGGTGGTTTTTATGACAAAATTACCTTCGACAACAACGTAATTGCCGGTCTGCCAACTACCCAAATCGGTTTTACAGGTATTAAAGTGCTAAATGCCAACGCTCTGGCAATTGTCTTTCAAAATAACAAAATCACCGATGCCAGGATAAAGTATGATTCCAACAACTCCTTTTGGAACCACCCCGGCGGGGCAGTAATTATTGAGTCTCCGGTCATGGCCAACATAAACTCCGTGACTTTTAAGAATGACCTGTTCAGCAATTCAAACGGTAAGAAAGCCGCGGTGTTTGTAAGCGCTTCGAAGATTTCTCTACAGGGGGTAAACGCAAACGGTAACTTCGGAGCCGTTGGTGGAGGTTGTTATCTTCATGGTGTTCAGGTAGATATCGATGGTTCAGCCTTTTTCAATAATGTGAACATTACGACATCGGATAGTGGAAAACCCATCAATTCAGGGGGAGGCGGAGTTGCTGTTGAGCTGACTGAACCTGGTTCCAAACTGATTGTATCAGGATGTACGTTTTCAACCAATAACCTGGAAGGATTTCCCGGTGGTGGTCTCCGGATTTTTGGTGACAATCAGGATTTGAGCGAAATTCTGGTTCAGGAATGTTCATTTAAAGAAAACGCGACCAACCTGTATGGAGGAGCTGTGGCCATTTCAGGCTTCGATTCCCTGAATCAGGTGTTCATGGCAAAAAACAGATTTGAATCCAATGTAGCCGAAGGGAGTAAGGGAGGCAGCGGAGTATGGATCGATCAGGTCAGAACCATTAATTTGCTGTCGCTGCAGGAATCACCGTTGATCAAAAACCACGAGGCGAAGGAGGGGAATGGCGGATTTCTTTCGGTAAATAACCTATCGGTAGTAAATGAATTCCGCTATTGGAAGAACACGCATTCCGGTTACTCCAAAAGCGGAAAAAACGGGGGCGTGGTATTCCTGGATGCTGACACAACAAATCTTTTCAAATTCAGTGAGAATTCAGGCGTTTCGGGAGAAGCCGGCCTGTCCGGTGGAGTATTTTATGCCATGCGCAATTCCTGGTTCAATAAGGTAGAAGTCCGGCAGAACCAGCTGGTGAAATCGGAAGCACTGAATGGAGAGGGGGGCGCTTTTTATCTTAATCCGGTGAGTTTTTATTCCTTTGAACTGGTAGGCAACAGTATTGATTATACTGCAGCCAAAGGTTCCGGCGGATTACTCTGTTTCCGTTTTGATACCGGTAATGACATAACCCTTTCCAATAACTCATCAATCAAATATGCAAAGTCGGATGCCAATGGAGGCTGTTTCTATATAAATGGTACGGTCAATCTAAAGAATTATTTTTCACTTCATGATAATATTTTCGGCGAAAGTTATGCCAATGGCGACGGAGGCGTTCTTTGGTTTACCTGCAACATGCCCTTGAGGGAATTGCCTTTTACTGTAATGAATAATACAGTGACTTTGTCTGCCACTTCAAGGGGTAAAGGAGGATTTGCTTTTATCAATGGCTCTATCCGGCAGTCCATGTGGTTCAGGGGTAACAACGTCCAATCCACTTCTGCGGTACTTGATGGGGGATTTGTCTTTCTGGCGCCCAATAGCCTTCAGGCAGAAAGGTTGATATTTACCAATAACAAAATCACTGACAGCAGTAAATCCATCGCGGAAACCGGAGGTATTTTATCTGGTGAAGGTTCCGTGAAAGTCATTGAAGTGGAAAATAACAGGTTCAACAAGCTTTATGCTATGAAGGCTGGTGGGGCTTTTTTCTGGAAAAATACCATTCACAGTGACTTTCCGACCTTTGATGTAGCAGTCAGGCTGAACCGGCTTACCGGATCTGCCGAATCGGCAAAATCGTCGGGAGGTTTTATGTATGTGGAAGCAGACACCATTTCCAACCTGTACATCAAAGACAACTATTTTGAGAAGCTTTCTGCTTTACAATCAGGGGGAGGCTTTTTTATGAAAAGTTCCGGAAAGGGGATTTCCGATATTACCTTGTACAAAGATACCGTGGCCAATGCCCTGGCTTTGGAGCAAAACGGTGGTTTTGCCTGTTTGCTTTCCTCCTCTGGAGTTGACAACTTGTCGGTCGATGAGAATCTGTTTAAGGGTGGTGAATTTAAAGCCGGTGCAGATGGAGGTATTGTCCAGGTGACGGCCAACCGGTACAGAAAACTTTCTGTTTACAAAAATCAGTTCACGGGCACCCTTAAAGCGATAAACGGTGGCTTTCTGTGTTTATACGGGAACATTCCGGTTCATCCCTGGTCCGACAAGATCACTTTTCTGAACAATACCGTTGGCGCGTCGGCTTCCGTAACCAACGGGGGCTTTGTCCTGATTTCCGGTAACCAGGATCAGTCTTTCCTGTTC
>DAIDJX010000007.1 GCA_027451165.1 Prolixibacteraceae bacterium
GGCATGAAGGTCAAAAACAATGATTTCATTTTTGCCGGTTTTCAGGAATGGCGCCGGGCAATACAACCTGAACTGTGGTCCTGTTTCCCAGTAGCGGCCAAGGTTATGGCCATTTACCCAAACAACTCCCTTCTTCCATTTACTCATGTCGAGGTAGGTATCACCGGTTTGATTGAGCAAAAATTCTCCCTTGAAGAGATTACCGGGTTGATCAGGATTTACCGGATTGAATTGTAGTCCGGAAATTTGTTTCTCATCGAAGGGGAATAGAAAGACCTGCCAGTTCATCAGGGTCATTCCATTCAGGGAAACCCGCTCTGTGATGCCTTTGCGGTCGATCATGTATTCCGCGAAATTAATGCGTCCCATCCCTTCCACGAGGATATCGAGCTGAGGATAAGGTGATGAGCTTTCCGGCAAATCGATGATATTTTCAGCCTTGGCCCGGTCCAGTTTTCCGACGTATTTTCCATCGACAAAAACAGTGGCATAATCATGTAGTTCGGTGATCCTCAGTTTCCCTTTTTTGTGACCGGTCAGGGAGCTGCGGTAAAGGATGAACCCGGCGGGTTGTCCGAACATTTCCATGGATTTGGGTTGAACGGAAGGGATGGAAGGCGGAAGATTCTTCCAGATGGAAGCCGAGCTGTTGAAGGAAATTTCAGGAATTTCAAGGAGAGGCATCGGCTCAGGCACAGGAGGAAGGGTTTTACCTTTGGGCAGATAGCCGGCAAGCAACTTACGGAGCGCCAGATATTTCGGAGTAGGTTGTCCTGCTTCGTTGATGGGGGCGTCGTAATCATAACTGGTCACATCGGGCTGGTACTGGGTTGGGCTGAAAGCATTGGCTCCGGCCCAATATCCGAAGTTGGTACCGCCGTGAATGACGTAAAAATTGAACGATTTTTTGTGGTCCATCAGCCAGCGGACATCACGCAGGAGAGCGGCCGTGTCTGGACGCTGCCACTTCTCCCCCCAGTGGGTCAACCAGCCGGGATAAAGTTCACTGCAGAAAGAGGGAACGTTGGGGTTGGCTTTGGTCGCCTGGGCAAACTCCTTTTCATTGGTTCCGGAATCGAGGCCTATGGCCACGCCGGGCAAGGTTCCGGCTTCCATCATATAAGGCGTTGGCCCGTCGGCGGTGTAAAAGGGAACATCGATACCATATTTCAACCAGGTTTCCTTCAGCCATTGCATATAATTCCGGTCGTTGCCATAGCTGCCATATTCATTTTCCACCTGAAGCATGATGATAGGGCCACCTTTTTGAATCTGGTATTCCCGGATTACGTCGGCCATAGCGGCAATATACCTTTCAGCGGCGGCAATATAGCGGGGATCCATACACCTTACCTTAATATCAGGTGTCCGGAGCAACCACCAGGGCAGTCCGCCGAAATCCCATTCCGCGCACACATATGGTCCCGGGCGGAAGGAAAGCCACATGCCCTCTTCCTGAACCGTCCTGATGAACCGGACCACATCCCGGTTACCGGTTTCAAAATCAAAGCATCCGGGTTCTGCTTCATGGTAATTCCAGAAATAATAGGCAGCTATGGTATTGCAGCCCATCGCTTTGGCCATCTGTATACGATGCCTCCAGTACTGCTCCGGAATTCTGGCCGGATGAATTTCTCCGGAAATCAGCTGGTAAGGTTTCCCATTCAACAGGAACTCGCTTTTACCCAACGCAAAAGTCTGGGGTTTCTTCTGGGATTCAGCCTGAAAAGCAAAAAAACATAAAAACAGGAAGCAGAAAATGGTTGTTTTCATCTTTCATCGGTTTAGGCCAAAAATATTAAAAAAAGCGGGATGACCCGCTCTCTTTATTTATGATTACTAACAAAATCAGTTCCTAACTTATGTTTATTTCTAAAGTGATTTCAGCCCTGAACAATTTGGAAACCGGGCAGATTTCTTTTGCCTTGGTGGCAATTTCAAGCAATTTATCAGCTGAAATCCCTTCCACAGTGCCTTTCAGTTCCAGGTGAATGTAAGGGATGCTGCCATCTTCAAAGGTAACCCTTGCCGTAGTTTCCAGGTTCTGACCGTGAAAGCCTTCGGCGCCCAGCAGGAAACTGAGTTGCATGGTAAAACAGCCGGCGTGGGCAGCGGCGATCAGTTCCTCCGGATTGGTACCCGGCTCGTCTTCAAAACGTTTGTGATAGGAATAAGGTGTGGCGTTTAATACGCCACTTCCGGAAGTCAGGGTACCTTTACCTTCTTTTCCCGAGCCATTCCATCGGGCAGTTGCTTTTCTGGTGAATTTCATATTTCTGATTTATTAAAAGATAAACAAAACTTTACCTAAAACCAAGATCAGCGGTTTTTGTTCACGGAGAATAACCGCTGAACACCGTTTGGTTTACAAAGTAGATACAATATCCTCTGTATTGCGCAATGCCGGTTTCATTTTTGATTTATCAATAAACAGCTGCCATTTCCGGCATCTGCGCACCAGATCACCGTTAAACCCCATTTAAGATGTAAGATTCAGGCCCTAAGATGTATCCTGAGCCTCTCATGGGACTCGAACCCACGACCTGCTCATTACGAATGAGCTGCTCTACCAACTGAGCTAAAGAGGCTGATGCTTTTGCGGGGGCAAATCTACAAAGTTTTGGCTTTCTCCAGCATCCCCTCGTAAATTTTTCGCTGTCCGATCAGCGCTGCCACCTTATCAGCAGGGTTCGTCCTGCATTCCAGCAAAATCCAACCCTTGTAATTCATCCCCACATACAGGTTCATCAACTCCTGATATGGATAAGAGGGATCATCAAGTTCCCTGACATGACAAATATCTCCGAAGCGGTCTTTCAGCAGGTTGAAATTAAAGGCCAGCCCGTTCCCCTTCAGGTCTTCCGGATTGCAGTTCCAGCAAACCGTAGCATTGGGATGGTCTGCCACATCCATGATCGCTTTGATGTTTTCAATCTCCTGGGTCTCATTGCCGTGGACTTCCAGCCTGATCTGTTGCCCGTAATCGGCGCCGATCCGGGCCAATTGGTTCAGCGATCTGCCGATCTGCTCAATGGTTTTTGATTTCGGCACTTCCTTGTGAAACTGATTGGGCTTCACTTTTACCCCGGATCCGCCAATATCATGGCTTAACATAATGAATTCCTTGGTCTTTTCCATTGATTCGAGCAGCTTGGTACGGTCGGGATAATCGTATTGCTGATTGGTACCCATTCCGACGATCTTCACATCACTATCCCTGTATTTTTTACGCACTTCCTTCCGCTGCTCTTTGGTCAACGCCGGGGATACCCCATGGGCATGTTCAACCCGGAGTTCCACTCCGTAAATACCTGCTGCGGTGAGGTTTTTAATCAGTTCGTCATTGGTCCAGTCTTTCCCCCAAAGGTAGGTGACCAACCCCAGTTTCATTTTGATTTTTGAAGAAGCAGTCATCTCCTTCAATGAAATTCCGGGAACCATCAAAATGCCCGATGCCAGTGTCAGATTACGCAGAAAAGCACGCCGGTCCTGTTTATAATTCGAATCCATGTCTTTAAAAATTTCCCCCTAAAATAGGGTAAATCCACCGGAGAAAAAAGCTTTCCGGATGAAATTAACATTATCATTACTTTTCCGTCAACTCCTCCCAGTATTCCACAGCCCTTCGTGTATGCGGAATAACAATCGTACCCCCCACCAGGTTGGCAATGGAAAAGATCTCAAAAACCTCTTCCGTATTGACTCCCAGCTCATAACACTTCCCCAGGTGATAACGGATACAGTCATCACAACGCAATACCATGGAAGTAGCCAGACCCAGCATCTCCTTTACCTTTGCAGGCAAAGCCCCGTCCTGGTATGCCAGTGTATCCACACTGTAAATCCGCTTCATCACTTTGTTATCCGCAGCCAGGATTTTTTCATTCATCCGCTGACGGTAATCATTGAAATCGTTGATTAATTTTCCCATATCATCATTATAATAATTGCAGGGGCTTAAGGCCTTACGCCCCTGTGATTGTTGCGCCAATCAATGTGGTTTGCGTGCATCCGGTGATCCTGACCTGCGCATAATCCCCTTTCTGGTAACCACCACGTGGAAAGACCACCACCTTGTTCTGAGAACTCCGCCCGAAGAGCATCTCCTTCGATTTTTTCGACGTTCCTTCAGCCAAAACTTCAACTACCTTTCCGATGTCTTCCCGGTTGCTCTGATGAGAGATAAGGTTCTGGAGCTTTATGATCTCATCCAACCGTTTAGCCTTCACCGCTTCCGGAACATCATCCGGCAGGTGCTGATGGGCATAGGTTCCGGGGCGTTCAGAATATTTGAACATAAACGCCATGTCAAACCGCACCTCTTCCATCAGGGACAGTGTCTGCTGGTGGTCCTCATCGGTTTCTGTACAAAATCCGCAAAAGACATCGGTGGAGATTCCGCAACCGGGGATGGTTTCCCGGATGGCCCGGATGCGGTCGAGGTATGCTTCCCGGTCGTATTTGCGGTTCATCAGTTTCAGAATCCTGGAGCTGCCGGACTGTACCGGCAGATGGATGTGCTTGCAAATATTGGGATATTGTGCAATTTTAGCCAGAATCTTATCCGACATGTCTTTGGGATGGGAAGTGGTAAAGCGGATCCGCAGGAGAGGATCTACCGCCGCGCTTTCTTCAAGCAAATCCTGGAACCTGACCGGTTTCCGGGTGCCTTCAGGATGCCATTTGTAAGAATTGACATTCTGCCCAAGCAGGGTTACCTCCCTGTATCCCCGCTGTTGCAGGTCGGCGATTTCGCGGACGATATCCTGAGGATCGCGGCTTCGTTCCCGCCCACGGGTATAGGGAACAATACAATAGGTGCAGAAATTGTTGCAGCCACGGGTGATGCTGACAAACCCGGAAATGGCTCCGTCGCCGATCCTGACCGGAGTGATGTGATCATAAGTCTCGATTTCAGACAATTGCACATTAAGGGCTTTTTCTCCCTGCTGCGCCTTGTCGAACAAATAGGGCAAATCACGGTAAGCATCGGGCCCACAGACCAGGTCCACGCCCTTGTGTTCCAGAAAATCATCCCCCAGCCGCTCGGCCATACATCCGATTACCCCTACAATCAAACCGCTTTTTTTCTTTTTCAGGCTCCGGAAATGGTCCAGACGGCCCCAAATCCGTTGTTCCGCATTATCCCGCACCGAACAGGTATTGATCAGGATGGCATCGGCATCTTCAGCCACCTGGGTAACCACAAAGTCCTTTTCCTGAAGGACAGAGGCGACCACCTCACTGTCAGCCACATTCATCTGACAGCCATATGTCTCTATAAATAATTTCTTTGTCATCATTCCATTTTCAGGTGCAAAAGTAGGTGAATTTTCCAATAGTCACGATAACAACGCAGGACAGCTCCCGGTTCACTGGTTCCCGCTTTAACCTTATGTCAATGTAAAGTAAACCCCGCACTTTTTTATTGTTTGACTGATCTCTGATTTTCTGATTATCTTTGTACCCAGAATTCATAACAAGATGAGAAGATTACTTATTCTGGCGCCCTTTCTTCTTTTCTGGCAATGGAGCACCTCGCAGGTGAACCCGCAGAATACGGCTTCCTCTTCCCAGCACATCCCGGATATTTTCAGGAGTATTGAAACCAAACAGGATCCCGAACTGATGGAACTGGTTAACCTGCACATCCGGAAAAACCAGCAGGGAGGGACCATGCCCGGGTTCAGGGTGGAGATCTTTTTCTCTTCTGAACTGAATGCCCGCCAAAAGGCCCAAAATATTAAAGGCGAATTTCTGTCAGCATTCCCTGACTACAACGTCTACATTTCCTATATTTCCCCTGATTTTAAGGTTAGGGTTGGAAATTTCAGAACCAGAAACGAAGCGCTGAAAGCGGTGAATCTTTTCAAAGGACAATTTCCAAAAGCATTTGTAGTACCAGACCAGATTGAATTGCCCAAGTTGTACTAACCCCTATGAGTGAACAAATCAAACACGAATGCGGCATTGCGCTGATCAGGCTGCTGAAACCCCTCTCCTATTACCGCCACAAATACGGCACCTGGCAATATGGCCTCGACAAGCTTTACCTGCTTATGGAAAAGCAACACAACCGGGGACAGGACGGCGCCGGCATGGTAAACATTAAAATCAACCTTCCCCCCGGACAGGAATACATCACCAGGTTCCGTTCCACCAACGACAATCCTATCAAAGACATCTTTGACAAGGTGAAAAAAAACTGGAAAAAAGCGGGAAAACCTGAAAATAATATTCTGACCCAGGAATGGGTTTACAACCATCTTCCTTTCACCGGTGAATTGTTCCTGGGCCATCTCCGCTACGGAACCTTTGGCAGGAACAGCATTGAATTTGTACACCCCGTAATGCGCCAGAACAATTGGAAATCACGTAACCTGGCCCTGGCCGGCAATTTCAACCTGACCAACACCGATGAACTTTTCAAAAAACTGGTTGATCTTGGTCAGCATCCCAAAGCCTATACCGATACTGTGACGGTTCTGGAAAAGGTAGGGCACTTCCTCGACGAAGAGAACCAGCTCCTGTTCCGGCAATACAAAAATGAAGGACACTCCAATCGTGCTATTTCTCCGCTGCTTGAAGACAACCTGGATGTCCGCAACATCCTGGAACGGGCTTCAAGGGATTGGGATGGCGGCTATGCCATCGCCGGACTGATCGGTCACGGGGATGCGTTTGTGATGAGGGATCCATGGGGTATACGCCCCGCCTTTTATTACCATGATGACGAAATTGTCGTGGTCGCTTCGGAAAGACCGGTAATCCAGACTGTCATGAACACTTCCTGGGACAAGATCCGGGAACTGGAACCGGGGAAAGCCCTCATCATCCGGAAAGATGGCCGGGTTTCCTGTGAAATGATCAGAGTTCCACAGAAAAGATCGTCCTGTTCATTTGAACGGATCTATTTTTCCAGGGGAAGTGACCGGGATATATACAATGAAAGAAAAGAACTTGGAAGGTTGCTTGCACCTACCATTCTGGAAAGGATCAACTACGATTTCACCGACAGCGTATTTTCCTATATTCCCAATACCTCAGAGACTGCCTTTTACGGTATGATCCAGGGGATCAGAGATTACCTGGTTGACCGTAAGATCAGGGAAATCAGGGAAAGGAACGGCAGCCTCACGAACGAGGAAATCAGGGATATCATTTCCATGGAACCCAGGGTGGAAAAGATCGCCATCAAAGATGCCAAACTGCGCACCTTTATTGCGGATGAATCAAGCCGGAGCGATCTGGTTACCCATGTTTATGATGTGACCTATGGCATCATTAAAAACAATGTGGATACCCTCGTCATTATTGACGATTCCATTGTCAGGGGTACTACCCTGCGCGACAGCATCATCAGGATACTCGACAGGCTGCATCCCAGGAAGATCATCGTGGTTTCCTCAGCGCCTCAGATCAGATATCCTGATTGTTACGGCATTGATATGACCCGTCTCGACAGTTTTATTGCGTTTAATGCAGCCATCGCCCTGCTGAAGGAAAACGGAATGGAAAAGACCATTCAGCAGGTTTACAAAAACTGTAAGGATCAGGAAAACCTTCCCAAAGAGGAGATCGTCAATTTTGTGGGGGAAATTTATAAACCCTTCACCTATGAGCAAATCTCACAAAAAATTGCCCAGTTGTTAAAGCCAGAAAACTGCGGTGCCGAAGTGGAAATTGTCTTTCAAACGGTGGAAAACCTTCACAAGGCCTGTCCGAATGACACGGGCGACTGGTACTTTACAGGAAACTATCCAACACCAGGTGGCAACAGGGTCGTCAATTCCTCTTTCATCAAGTTTATAGAGGGTACCCAGGGAAGGGCATATTGAACAAATCCAGCTTTGTTACTCTTCCGGCAATAGCCAGGTTTCAGTTTCCTTGTTCCGGAGGTAAGTCTCTATGTGGCGGTCCTTTTTTACCTTATAAATATCGTCCACTTTCAGGATAATGCCTGTTTCCAGCACTTTTCCAAACTGTTCGTGCAAAACGGTTCCAAAGGTTTTCATGGAAGGCGACAGGTTCATATAGGCATTGAAAAGCGGGGGGATGTTTTCTCCGAACTGCCGTACCGCCTGTACCAGGATTTTGTAGTCTTCCGCATAGTCAGCCCCATTGAAAATGGTCTCCATTTTGTCGTAATCAATATGAAACTCAAAGGGCTTTTTCGGAGAAACCAGGTTTTCGTCATCCCGGAAATACTTCATAAAAAAATACTGGATCAAGTTACGGGCATCGGAATGAAAATGGGCGTACATGGTCACTTTCCCGAAGAAATACTTGATTTTGGGATTGTCAACGGTCAGCGCCCCTAAGCCATCCCACAGATTATCCAGGGCAAAAAGGGCCTTGGCGCCCGCCTTGCTCGACTGGTAAGCAGGGGTCACAAACGATCTTCCCAACTCCAGGGTATAGGGAATATATTCTTTGCAGAACTTTTCGGAAAAATCAAACAATTCGGTGGTTGCCAGTTCTATCCTTCCCTGTTCGTCTTTATGGGCATCCGGACAATAAATAAAACGGTATCCGCCAAGGATTTCCCTGGCATCAGGATTCCAGACGATCAGCTGCTTATAGGGTACTTCCGACAGATCAAAGGCATCCAGGTCAAGTTCCTCACCAGTGCCGCCACCGGCATCCCTGAAGGTGACTTCCCTCAGCCTTCCGATTTCCCTTATTACAGCAGGAGAATCCTGCCAGGATACAATGTAAATTTCATTGCCACCTTTGTTGGTCTTCCTCATCATCTTCTCTGGGGTAAGCTCAGCAATGATCTCATCCACGGAGGCAGGAGCAATTATTTCTTTCATTTTGCAACGGAATTCAAAGAATCAGCAAAAATATGAAATTATTCCATTTACTTCAGCTGTGTTTTTTGTTTGGAGCTTTGTATTGTGCCGGAAGATCGTATACCAGCTTTTTAACATAGTCAGCCCATTGCAGTTGTGTCCGGCTTTTATCGAAGGTGGACCAGGGAATGGGGTCGCCAAATATCAGCCTTATTTTCTTTTTCCGGTGGCGGTAAGTTTCATCCGGCAACAGGAACATCTCCAGGTTCCATTGGATGCCTAAAACCTTGCGCCATTTCGCCACAAAATAAAACCGGCCGGAGTTTTCGCCGCTGATGTGGACAGGGATCACATCCCGCTGGTATTCCACAGCCTTTGAAATAAAATGCTTCTGCCAATCCAGATCAACCACCTTCCCCCTGATCTTTCGGGATGCCAGTCCGGAAGGAAAAATCAGAATCTGCTCTCCCGACTGGTAGGTCTCCTTCATGATCCGGGCGGCCTCCCGGCTGTTCGACCCATGGTGGTTCACCGGTACAAACAAAGGCTTAAGCGGACGGATACTCATCAGTACATCATTGACCAGAAACTTCAGCTTTCCCAGCCGTTCGTTGACATTCTTCATCAGCAGGAGCGCATCAAAACCACCCAGCGGGTGATTGGCGGCAAAAATGTAACTGCCCGCTGAAGGAACGTGCTCCAGGCCAAGCACTTCTTCCTCCACTTCAAAATCTTCCACCGACGCAGTAACGAAATCCATGCCTTTCAGATGACCGTACTTCACGATAAAATTATTCATGAAATCCAGCCTCATGATGTTATGTATCATCCGGAAGATGAATCCCGGGATCATCCGCGCCATCCCGGGATTCTTCTGCATAAAGATTTCCCTGATATTGATGGGCTTCAGTACATCTTCCTGATTTCCGGTTTCCATATTTCAATTTTTTGAACCAAATGACAAAAATAACCGTGAAAATCAATCTTCTACCCTTTATCCCTCAAATAAGTATCATTTTTTTTGCGCTTTTTTATTCCCCCGGAGACGGAGTTATCAACCCCATAAATGCTAACAACCCAATCATCTTTATTCTGTTGATTTATAATGCTTTAAATCACATTGGGGTCTCTACAAAAGGCATTGTGAACAACTTATGAACAACTTATAAACAAGTGTGATGTTGTTTAAGTGGAATAAAGTGGAATTGTTTGTAACAATGTGTAATGAATTTTACTATTTTTACTTCATAAAATTTGAATAAAAAATGATCAGATTTTCCGCCAGGTACAGTGCTTTGATTGACGACAAAGGGAGAGTTGTTCTTCCGGCCGCGTTGAAGAAAGCCATGGGAGAGCTGGCGGAAGAACCGGTTGTGGTAGAGAAAGATATATACAAATCGTGTCTCAACATCTATCCTCAAAAATTCTGGGATGAAAGAATAGCCAAGATAGAAAAAAAACTGAACCCTTTTAATGAGACAGATGACGATCTCCTTTCCGAGTTGTATGAAAACTTTACCACCCTGATGATGGCGCCCAACGGCCGGATCAACATTCCCGATGATTTTATGGATCATGCGGGAATTGCCAGTGCCGACAGAGAAGTGATCTTTGTTGGAAAGGGGCAATCCATCACCCTCTGGAATGAGAAATTATACCGGGAAATCAAGCAAACCCGGGCCCCGCTCAGGGAAATGTACAAGGAAAGGTTGGGCAATAACAGCGAAAATGACTGACCATGAATGCCTTTCACTCACCGGTTATGTTAAAGCAGTCGATCGACGGGCTTTCCATCCAACCAAACGGGATCTACGTAGATGCCACTTTTGGTGGGGGTGGTCATTCCCGGGAAATCCTCAACCATTTGACGGGAGGAAGACTAATCGCTTTTGACCAGGATGAGGAAGCCCTGAAAAATGCACCGCCGGATCCCCGCATCACTTTTATCCGAAGCAATTTCAGGTACCTGAAAAATTTTCTGCGTTACCATCAGATCGATGGAGTGGACGGAATCCTTGCCGACCTCGGGGTATCATCCCATGATTTTGATGAGGCCGACAGGGGATTTTCCTTCCGTTTCGATGCTCCCCTCGATATGCGCATGAACAGGGACCAGGCCCTTACCGCAGCCCATATCATCAACCATTACCCCGGTGAACGCCTGACAGAAATATTCAGAAAGTACGGGGAAATTCAAAACGCCTTCCGCTTGTCAACGGTACTTGAGTCAGCCAGAGCTGAAAAAGAAATCCTTACAACCGGTGAACTGCTGTCGGCAATTCAGGCTTGTGTCCCACGCGCCGTCGAAAAAAAATACCTCGCACAGGTCTTTCAGTCACTGCGGATGACCGTCAACGAGGAACTGACAGTCCTTGAAGAGTTTTTGCCGGCTTCCCTGGAAGCGCTGAAACCCGGTGGCCGGCTGGTCATTATTGCATACCACAGCCTGGAAGACCGGCTGGTAAAGAACTTTTTGCGCTCAGGAAACCTTGAAGGCAGGCTGGAAAAAGATTTTTATGGCAACCTGCTGACCCCCTTCACGCTGATCACTAAAAAAGCGATCGTACCTGATGAAGAAGAGTTGTTGATCAACCCGCGGTCCAGGAGCGCCAAACTCCGGATCGCTGAAAAAAAACAGTAAACATGGCCGAAAAAAACAATACCAAACAAAGACCGGGCGTCAGTTCTTTCCTCCGGGGAACCATTCTGACCGACGAACGTGTAACCCGCCAGTTTACTTTTATCGCTTTTCTGGCTTTTCTCGGACTTGTGCTGATCACCAACCGGTACCGTTCAGAAAAGGTAATCAAGGAAATTGAAGTCCTGCAGGATACTATCAATGACCTGAGATCCCAGTCGATTACCAACTCATCCACACTGATGAACCTGAGCAAACCTTCGGAAATATCCCAAAAGGTAAAAAAGGCCGGGTTGGGTCTTCAGGAACAGGTGAAAGCACCCCGGAAAATTGTCGTAAAGAAAATGAAGGAGAAAAAATGAACCTGAGGAACATCATACTGACAAGATTGGCCATCATTTACATGCTGATGGCGCTGTTGGCGCTGGCGGTAGTACTGAAGGTGCTCACTATTCAGAACATTAAAACTGCCAAATGGGAGAAAATTGCCGACAATCTTTCCAACTTCACAGTCAAGCTAAAACCCACCAGGGGTAACATCTGCGCCGACGATGGCAATGTGCTGGCCACTTCAGTTCCCGGATATTTTGTCAGGATCGATATGGGAGCCTCAGGCGTGCGGAAGATATATGCCCAGAAAAGTGATTCCCTGGCCCTGATGCTCTCCTCCTTCTTTAAAAACGCCTCTGTCAAGGAATACAAAAGAAGGCTGGACAAGGCCTACCGGGAAAAGGACAGGGGATATATGCTGACCCCGAGGAAGATTAATTATTTTGAACTACAGAAAGTAAAGAATTTTCCCATCCTGAGGAAGGGAGCCTTCGGGGGAGGGCGGATCATTGAACAGGAAAACAAACGTGTCCTGCCGCTGGGCAAACTGGCATCAAGGACCATCGGGACCCTTAACATCGGAGCTTCTGCCGACCGGTCGGCAAGTGTTGGAAATACCGGAATCGAACAAGCCTTTGAAAAATACCTGGCAGGCGAGGAAGGTGTTGGCTACCGGCAAAACCTGTCGGGACGCTGGCTGAACAGGGTGGAAATTCAGCCTAAGGATGGCATGGATATCATGACCACCATTAATATCCGTTACCAGGACATTACCGAAAGTGCCCTTGAAAAACAGCTGAAATCAAGCCAGGCAGAATGGGGAACCGCCATCCTCATGGAAGTTAAAACCGGCGAAGTCAAGGCCATTGCCAACCTGGGCAGGGTGGCTCCCGGCAGGTACGAAGAAACATACAACTTCGCCCTGGGCCATGCCGGTTGTTATGAACCGGGATCCACCTTTAAACTGGTCTCCCTGATGGCTGCCCTTGACCAGGGACTGGTGGATACCAGCGACGTCTTTGATACCGGCACCGGCATGTGGAAATATGGCGGCGGAACGATTTATGACAGCGATTATGGACATGGAGGCAAGCACGGCCCTATGACGGTGAAAAAGATCTTTGAAAAATCTTCCAATGTGGGGGTCGCAAAAATCATCACCACCTGTTATGGGGACAATCCGGAAAAATATGTCAACCGGATTACAAAAATGGGCATCCATAAACCGTTGGGGGTGGAACTGGAGGGAGAAGGGGTACCTTATTTCAAACACCCGGGAAATGATGACTGGTGGGGAACGACGCTGGCATGGATGTCATTCGGGTATGAAAGCAAAATGACCCCCCTTCAGATACTTGCCTTCTATAATGCTGTAGCCAACAACGGGAAAATGATGAAACCCTATTTTGTACGGCAAATTCAGAACAAGGGAGATGTGGTTGAAAGCATGGGCCCTGAAGTGCTGAACAGTTCCATTGCTTCCCGCACCACGATCCGCAAAGTCCGCGACATGCTCGTTGGAGTGGTTGAAGAAGGTACCGGGAAAGAAATGAAAAGCAAAATCATCAAAATGGCCGGGAAGACGGGAACTGCCCAGATTTCAACCGGGAAAGGCGGCTATGGGAAAGGTTTGTACCTCGCCTCGTTCGTCGGCTATTTTCCTGCCGATGATCCGGTGTATTCCATGATCGTCACGGTAAACAAACCAAAGGGAGCCTATTATGGTGGGGCCGTAGCCATGCCGGTCTTCAGGGAAACAGCAGAAAAAGTATTTGCCGTCTTCCAGCACATTGATGAATCCTCTCCGGAAGAGCCTGAAATCGCTATGCTTCCCGACGTAAAAAACGGCTATACCCGCGATGTGGTCAGGGTAATGAACGAGCTGGACATCGACTACAAGGGGAGAAAACCCAAAACAGAACTCACCAAAACTGTCAAGGATGGGGAGGTTATAAAGTGAAAGACAATGAAGTAGCGGAAGACAGGGTCCCGGATGTCAGGGGCATGGGCGCCCGCGATGCTGTCTTTCTGCTCGAAAAATCGGGATTGCAGGTAAGGGTGAATGGCATCGGAAAAGTCAGAAATCAGTCACTGTTACCGGGATACAAATACAAAAAAGGCCAGACCATCACCTTAACTATGGGCTAATTGTTATGAAATACTGGAATGAAATACAACCCGGCACCGGGATTCTCGAAACCGCCGGCAGCGGAAACCCTGTCATCAGTGCAATCACCTTTGACTCCAGAACAGTCACCCCCGGAAGTTGCTATATAGCCCGCAAGGGAACCCATACCGATGGTCACCGGTACATTGGCTCCGCTGTCGAAAAAGGGGCTTCTGTTGTCGTGTGTGAAGTTCTTCCGGAAATACCCGACAGTCGGGCACGCTATATAAAGGTAAGAGATGCTGATGAGGCGATGGGTTGGATTGCGGCCGCCTGGCACGGATTTCCTTCCCGGAAAATCAAAGTCATCGGCGTCACCGGCACCAATGGGAAAACCAGCATAGCCACCCTCCTTTTCCGGCTTTTTAGAAAACTGGGTTACCAGGCAGGACTGATTTCCACCATCACCACCCATGTGGGCGATGAGTGTGAAATTTCGACCCACACCACTCCCGACTCCCTGAAGGTGCAGTCTTTACTGGCCCGGATGGTGGATGCCGGATGCGATTACTGTTTTATGGAAGTCAGCTCTCATGCCGTGGTGCAACACCGCATCACCGGCATCCGGTTCGCCGGGGGGATTTTCACCAACCTTACCCACGACCATCTCGACTACCACCTTACTTTTTCAGCTTACCTGAATGCAAAAAAGGGATTCTTCGATCAGTTGCCGGCTGAGGCCTTTGCCCTGGTAAATATCGACGACCGGAACGGGGAGGTCATGGTACAAAACACCTCAGCGTCAAAATACACCTTCTCCACCCGGTCAATGGCCAATTTCCGGTGTAAGGTCATTGAATTCCACTTCAACGGCATGTTGCTGGAGATAGACGGCACGGAAGTATGGACCCATTTTGTCGGGAAATTCAACGCCTCCAACCTCCTTGCCGTGTATGCCGGCGCCATCCTGCTGCAACAGCAGAAAGAAGAAGTTCTTCAGGTTCTTAGCGAGCTGACGCCCGTCAGCGGACGGTTTGAAACCATCCGCAGCACTGACGGTAAAATGGCCATTGTAGACTATGCCCATACGCCCGATGCCCTGAAGAATGTGTTGTCGGCCATTGCTGAAATCCGTTCCGGAGAAGAACAGGTGATCACCGTGGTTGGCGCAGGCGGTGACCGCGACCGTACCAAAAGACCCGAAATGGCCAAAGAAGCCTTACTCGCCAGCGACCGGGTGATCCTGACCTCCGACAATCCGCGAACGGAAGATCCGGAAGCCATCATCCGGGAAATGGAAGCGGGGGTCACTGCCGAGCACAGCAAGAAGGTACTTTCCATCGCCAACCGCAGGGAAGCCATAAAAACAGCCTGCATGATGGCCCGCCCGGGAGACATCATCCTCATTGCAGGAAAAGGGCATGAGGACTATCAGGAAATCAACGGGGTCAAATACCATTTCGACGACCGGGAAATCGTCAGGGAAATTTTCGGAACCAACCAACCAGAGGAGGAACAGGCATGATTTATTATCTGTATGAATGGCTGAAACCATACAACATTCCGGGAATCGGAATGACACAATACATCTCCTTCCGGACTGCAGGAGCCATCCTGTTCTCCCTGATCATCACCATCATATACGGAAAAAGACTGATTCAATTTCTGAGAATCAAACAGATCGGGGAAGAGGTCAGGGATCTGGGGCTGGAAGGCCAGCTGCAAAAGAAAGGGACACCCACCATGGGCGGAATCATTATCCTGGCCGGTATCCTGATCCCTACCCTGCTTTTTGCACGGATCAACAACACCTATATTATCCTGATGCTGGCCACGACCGTCTGGCTGGGTCTGATCGGGTTTGCCGACGACTACATCAAGGTATTCCAAAAGAACAAAAAGGGCCTGGCCGGTAAGTTCAAAATCATGGGACAGATCAGTCTGGGCCTCATGGTGGTGGCTACCTTGCTGTTCAGTCCGGATGTGGTGGTCAGGGAACCTGTCAGAGACGCTTCCGGCGCCACCCTGAAGGAGCTGGTAACCGATCCGGAAACAGGAGTTCAGCGGGTACAACCGGTCACCCACGAAGTCAAGTCCACAAAAACCACCATCCCTTTCATTAAAAGCAACGAGTTTGACTACGAATGGCTGGTGGCCTTTGCCGGAGAAAGTGCTTCCTGGCTGAAATGGCTGGTGTATGCGGTGGCCATTATCCTGATCATTGTCTCCGTATCGAATGCCTCCAACCTGACAGACGGGGTTGACGGGCTGGCCACAGGAACGTCTGCCATCAGCGGCGCTTCCCTGGGAATCCTGGCCTACGTCAGTGGCAACATCATCTATTCCAACTATCTGGGAATCATGTATATTCCAAATCTCGGAGAGCTTACTGTCTTTATCGGGGCATTCATAGGGGCTACCATTGGTTTCCTGTGGTACAATTCCTACCCTGCCCAAATTTTTATGGGCGATACCGGGAGCCTGGCATTGGGCGGAATTCTGGCTGTTTTTTCGGTTATCATCCGGAAAGAAATCCTTATTCCCCTGCTGTGCGGGATCTTCCTGATTGAAAACCTGAGTGTGGTCATTCAGGTTGCCTGGTTCAAATACACCAAAAGGAAATATGGAGAGGGGCGCAGGGTTTTCCTGATGTCGCCTATCCACCATCATTTCCAGAAAAAAGGGATTCCGGAAGCCAAAATCGTGACCCGCTTCTGGATTGTCGGGATTCTCCTTGCCGTTATCACCATTGCCACACTCAAAGTACGCTGATATGAAAAAGAAACTGGTCATACTGGGAGGAGGAGAAAGCGGTGTGGGCTCTGCCATTCTGGGGCAAAAGCAAGGCTATGATGTTTTCCTTACCGATCTGGGCCCCATTAAGGAAAAATACCGCACCGTTCTTGGTCAGTATGGTATTGCTTACGAAGAGAACAGACATTCGGAGGACATCATCCTGAACGCTGATCTCATCATCAAAAGCCCGGGTATCCCGGAGAAAGCAGCCATCATGAAACAGATCAGGGCCAAAGGCATTCCGGTTGTTTCAGAGATTGAATTTGCCGGCAGGTACACTACCGCGAAAAAAATCTGCATCACCGGAAGCAACGGAAAAACCACCACTACCCTGCTTACCTGGCACCTGCTGAATAAAGCAGGATTACGGGCCGGATTGGCGGGAAATGTGGGAAAGAGCTTTGCCTGGCAGGTGGCGGAAGAGAATTTCGATTACTATGTCATAGAGCTCAGCAGTTTTCAGTTGGACGATATGTTTGAATTTAAAGCAGATATAGCTGTTTTAATGAACATTACGCCCGATCACCTTGACCGGTACGATTACCGCATGGAAAACTATGTGGATTCAAAGTTCCGGGTCATCCGGAATCAGACGGAACATGACTATTTTATTTATTGCGCCGATGATCAGGTCATCCTGGAGGAGCTGAAGAAGAGACAACCGCTTTCCAGGTGCATCCCCTTTTCATTGGGCCCGGTTCAGGGCGACGGAGCAGGAATTCAAGAAGATACACTTTACATCAACCTTAATCAAAACCAATTCAGCATGTCAATTCTGGATTTAGCATTACAGGGCAAGCACAATGCCTATAATTCCATGGCAGCAGCCATTTCCGGGATGGTCCTGGAAATCCGCAACGAGCGGATCAGGGAAAGCCTTACTGATTTTCAGGGGGTAGAACACCGGCTGGAACGGTTTCTGAAAGTTCATGGGATAGAATTCGTCAATGATTCCAAGGCCACCAACATCAACTCAACCTGGTATGCCCTGGAAAGCATGTCGCACCCGGTGGTATGGATAGCCGGAGGCATTGACAAGGGAAACGACTATTCCATGTTGGTTGACCTGGTGAAGGAAAAGGTTAAGGCCATTGTATGCCTTGGGGTGGACAATTCTAAAATCCATAAGGCATTCGACGGAATTGTCCGGAATATTGTGGATACCGCCAGCATGGCCGAGGCCGTAAAATCAGCTTATTACCTGGCCCGTAATGGCGATATTGTCCTGTTGTCGCCTGCTTGTGCCAGTTTCGACCTCTTTGAAAATTACGAAGACAGAGGCCGGCAATTCAAGCAGGAAGTAAGAAATCTGTAATCTGGAACCGAATGGAAATTCAGGTAAAAAACCTTATCAGGGGAGACAAGGTCATCTGGACCGTCATTTTGTCTCTTTCCATGCTATCGTTGCTGATTGTGTACAGCGCCACCGGGGCACTGGCTTTCCGCCAGCAGGATGGGAATACCTTTTATTTTCTGGGAAGGCAGCTGTTTTTCCTGATCATGGGCTTGGGTATTATGGTGGTGATGATCAAGGTTGTTCCGGTGAAGGCTTACGCCATCCTGTCCAAAGTCCTGGTGCTGATCAGTATCGGATTGCTGGGGCTGGCTTTCGGACTGAAACTGCTTCACCTGCCCGGGGTATCCTCCTCCGGAAGGACACTTTACCTGGGGCCTATCTCCTTTCAGCCGGCGGAATTTGCCAAGCTGGCGCTGATCATGTACACGGCTAAACTGCTCGGGGTGGACCAGGAAACGGAAGAAGGCAGAATCTTTGCGTTTTGGCGTATTATCATCCCTACCGGAATCATCTGCGGAATCATCCTTTTTTCCAACTTTTCCACCGCGGCATTACTTGGCGTAACCATCATGGCCATGATGTTTGTCGGAAGGGTGCCCTTCAGGTACCTGGGAATGGTAGTTGCCGCCGGAATCCTGTTGGTTATCGGCCTGTATATCCTGGGGAAAAATGTAGAAAACCTTCCTGGGCGTTTTGGCACCATCACAGGCAGGATTGAACGTTTTGTAAATGGCGACAAGGAATCAGAAAAAGGTATCACGCAGGCAGATTATGCCAAACTGGCCATTTATGAAGGCGGGTGGATTGGAAAAGGACCTGGAAATTCAGATGTGGCCAACTACATGGCTGCTGCCTACAACGATTTTATTTTTGCCATCATCATCGAAGAATACGGAATTTTCGGAGGCATCATCCTGATCATGCTTTACCTGATTTTTTTCTTCAGGGGAATTCTCATTGTCAAAAAGGCCAACCGAACCTTTCCGGCTTTTCTGGTAGCCGGACTGGTCATGATTTTCACGTTCCAGGCCATGATCAATATGGGCGTCTCCAGCGGCGTCTTCCCGGTAACAGGCCAGCCACTGCCCTGGGTGAGCCTCGGAGGCACCTCGCTGCTGTTCACATCGATTGCCTTTGGCTGCATTTTAAGTGTCAGCTACCAGAACCAGAAAGAGAGTAAAAACGCCGTGGAACCAGCCGTTCAGGTTGTTGTCCCGGATGAAGACCAGGAAATACATGGATAAACTAAAAATAATCATCAGCGGCGGAGGTACCGGGGGGCATATTTTCCCGGCCATCTCTATTGCCGGGGAGTTCAGGAAACGTTTTCCTGACTGTGATATCCTCTTTGTAGGCGCTTTGGGAAGAATGGAGATGGAGAAAGTACCGGCAGCAGGATACCAGATAACCGGTCTTCCGGTGATGGGATTACCCAGGAAGCCAGGCTTTAAATCTTTTCTGTTCATGATCAGGCTCCTGCAAAGCCTGTGGAAAGCCCGGAAGATCGTCCGGAATTTTCAGCCCGATATTGCCATCGGCGTTGGCGGTTACGCCAGCGGTCCTCTTCTGCGTGCAGCCATTGCCAGGAAAATTCCGGCGCTGATCCAGGAACAAAACTCCTTTGCGGGAAAAACCAATAAATGGCTGGCCACCAAGGCAGGTTGTATTTGCGTGGCGTATGAGGGAATGGAGCGCTATTTCCCCAGGGATAAGCTTGTGCTTACCGGTAATCCGGTCAGAAATGAACTTTTCTCCGGTACGCACACCAGGGAAGAAGCCAGCCGTTGGTTTCAGCTGCAGGACAGTGGAAAAACCCTCCTGGTCACCGGAGGTAGCCTTGGCGCCAGAACTTTGAACAATGCTGTTCTTGCCAACCTGGACAAATTCCGGGAGGCCGGAATTTCGGTGCTTTGGCAGACCGGATCACTCTATTTCCGGGAAATGAAGGCCAAAACAGATGGTAAGCTACCGGAAAACATCCGGATCGTGGAGTTCATTGACCGGATGGATCTGGCCTATACCGCCGCCGATGTGGTGCTCTCCAGGGCGGGCGCCGGAACCATCAGCGAATTGTGTCTGGCAGGTAAGCCGGCCATCCTGGTGCCTTCCCCCAATGTTGCCGAAGACCATCAGACGAAAAACGCCCTATCACTGGTAGAAAAAGAGGCTGCCCTGCTGATCCGGGACAGTGACCTCGAAGAACGGCTTTTCCCGGAAACGGAAGCCCTGTTCAGCAACCCTGCCCTACTGGTAAAACTGTCAGCAAACATAACCAGAATGGCGAGGCCCGATGCGACTTCCCGGATTGTAAACGAAGCGCTTAAACTCATTGCCCCATGAAAGAGTTCGATCAGATCAAATATGTCTATTTTTTGGGCGCCGGCGGTATTGGGATGAGCGCCCTGGCCCGCTGGTTCAGGCACCTTGGCATGCAGGTGGCCGGTTATGACCGCACCCTGTCAGCACTCACCCGGGAAATGGAAAAGGAAGGCATCCTAATCCATGATACCGACCTCGGAAAAGGTGTATCCAAACTGGTTGGCCGCCCAACAGATACCCTCGTGGTGCTGACTCCCGCCATTCCACCAGACCATGGGGAATGGAACTGGCTCAGGGACTATGGTTTCCCCATCCTGAAAAGATCGAAGGTACTCGGCATCATCTGCAACAATGCAAAATGCGTCGCCGTAGCCGGCACCCATGGCAAAACCACCGTTTCCACGATGGTGGCAACCATCCTGAGATCATCAGCCATGGGTTGCGGGGCTATCCTGGGGGGCATTTCCAAAAATTTCAATTCCAACCTGCTCCTCCCGGAACCGGGCAATGAATGGCTCGTCACCGAAGCAGATGAATATGACCGCTCTTTCCTCCAACTGACACCCGATATTGCCCTTATCACCTATCTCGATGCCGATCACCTCGACATATACGGGAACCACGAAGAAATGAAGGAAACCTTCCTTGAGTTTGCCAGCCAGGTCAGAAGCGGCGGAACGCTGATCCTGAACAGCGAAATCAGAAACGCTTTCCCGGAACAAGCAGACAAAAATATCCTCACTTACTCCCTGTCCGGGGAAAGTGATTTTCATACGGTTGATCTTCAGGTCAATCCCGGAACGAAATGCTACCGGTTCAGGCTACAAACACCTGCCGGACCAACCGGAGTCATTGAGATGAATTATCCGGGAATTCTGAATGTGGAAAATGGAGTTGCCGCAGGGGCAGCCGCTTTTGTGGCTGGCGCCACCCTCGAAGAAATCAGGAATGGGCTGGAAGCTTATTCCGGGGTCCGAAGAAGATTTGACATCCGTTACAGGGACAGCCAGTTCCTGTTTATTGACGACTACGCCCATCACCCCCGGGAGCTGGGCGCCTTTATCCGGTCGGTCAGGCTGCTCTATCCCGGAGAAAAAATCACCGGCATTTTCCAGCCTCACCTCTACACCAGAACCCGCGATTTTGCGCCTGGATTTGCTGAAAGCCTGGACCTCCTCGATACGGCGATCTTATTGCCTGTTTATCCGGCCAGGGAACTTCCCATAGAAGGCGTTTGTTCGGAGATGATCCTGGAGCTTATGCAATTACAGGACAAACAACTGATGAGCAAGACGGAAGTCATTGACTACATCAGGGAACAGAAGCCAGGCATTTTGCTGACCATGGGCGCCGGAGACATTGAGTTGCTGGCCGGAGACATTATAGCTGTGCTGAAAAATGAACAGAAAAGTTAAAAATACAGTCCGGATTGCAGGATGGATTATGCTGGCACTCACCGTGGTCGCCGTGTTTACCTTTTCGTCGAACCGCTTCAAAGGGGTGAAATGCACCCAGATGGTGGTGAAATATGCCGGCAGGAAAACCATCCGGTTAAGCGAAAATGAACTGATCCGCTTGGCAAAAACCAGTAACCAGCAGATCATCGGCAACAAAATGGAGAACATCGACACGGAAGCCATTGAAAAGGCAGTTTCCCGGAGTGGAGCCATACTGACTGTTGATGCCTATAAATCGATCGTCCGGGATTCTACAGGCTACAAAGGCGCTGTCACCATCAAGGTCAGGCACCGGAAGCCGGCGCTGCGCATATTCTCCCCCAACGGAAGTTACTATGTGGATAAAGAGGGCAGCCGGATACCGGTCTCCGTGAACTATGCCGCCGATGTCCCGGTGGCCACCGGAAATATTTCCGCTGAAACAACCCGGACCGATCTGCTCCCATTGGTGGAATTCATCCAGAATGATAAATTCTGGAAAGCCCAGATCAAACAAATACAAGTAACCAGTTCCGGGGAATTTATTCTGACCACCCTGGTGGGCAATCAGTTGATTGAATTCGGAACTGCAGAGCACATGAAAACAAAATTCAGGAACCTGAAGGCATTTTACGAGCAGGTACTGAAAGACAACAACTGGAACAAATACAGCAGGATTATTTTGAAATTTGAAAATCAGGTCATTGCAAAAAAAAGTTAGGGTTATGGCTACAATTCAGGAATTTGCGGTTGTCATTGACATTGGATCAACAAAAATCACCGCGTTGGCGGGTAACAAAACAGCCAACGGAAGAATCCACATCCTTGGGCAGGCACAGGTGCCTTCCAGGGGGATCAAAAGAGGGGTGGTGCTGAATCCGGAGGAGTTTGCCTATGCGCTGAAGGAGCTGATCGGACGGCTGGAGACCCAGGTAGACCATACGATCACCACGGTTTCCGTCTGTATGGCGGGGATGGCCATCAACACTGCAGTGTATGAGGGAGTTCGGCACATTGAAACGGGTATTGTCAGCCAGTCGGATGTCGATTACCTGGAACAGGAGGCTTCCAGAACCCCCCTGGAACCGGGTCATCGCATCTACCACATGTTCCTCCGGAATTATGAGATCGGGGATGAAAGCGATGTGACCGTACCGGTAGGTCATGAAGGCCGCAGATTGCTGGCACGTTACACTATCATTTCGGCGCCTGCTTCCTATCGCGACAGCGTAGCCAAGGCGCTCAGCAAGCTCGGAATTGAAATTGGCATTTTCGCACTTTCCCCTCTGGCTATCGCTGAGGCAGTCGTAACCGGTGAAGAAAAAGATTTGGGGGTAGTTTCGGTGGATATTGGCGGGGGAACCACCAAAATATGCTGCTTTGGAAACGGCCGGATGCAATACATGGCCGTCGTACCCTTTGGAGGAGAGGTGATCACCCGCGACCTGAAAGAAGCGCTCTCGATCCTGCAGAAAAAGGCAGAACAGCTGAAAGTGGAATATGGCCAGGCCATCGGTGATTTCGCGGAAGAGGGCAAATTCGTTGCCATTCCGGGCAGTGAAGGGTGGGAACATAAGGAAATTTCCTTCAAATCACTGGCTTACATCATCCAGGCCCGGCTGGAAGAAATCATTGACAGCGCCCTCCTCTACATTGAAAAATCAGGTTTGCCCGATCATACCGCTCAGGGAATTGTAATTTCAGGCGGTACTTCAAAGATGCCTAACCTGGTGCAACTGGTGAAATACAGGACAGGGATGGATGCCCGGCTGGGATTTTTGCAGTTCAAACTGGCAGAAAACGCCGATATCGACAAAACCGCCTTTATGGGTGCTTTGGGGTTGCTGAAAATTGCGCTCCGGAGCAGCCTCCCTTTCCAACAGAACAAACTGGAAGCGCCTCCCCAAACTAAAAACAACACCTCCCGCAGGGGTAACAGATTTTTCAGTCATCTCGGGGAGAAAGTTTCCCAGCAGATTAAATTGATTTTTGAAGAAGATAACCTCAATTCTTAACCGGAAAAAACAGCCACCATGATCGATGAAAAAGTCAGATTCCAGTTTTCCAGTCCCACCTCTTCCATTATCAAGGTAGTGGGGATTGGTGGCGGAGGAACCAATGCCGTCAACCACATGTACGAATCGGGTATTAAGGATGTGGATTACATAGTCTGCAATACCGATGCCCAGGCGCTGCAATACAGCCCGGTACCTGTAAAAATCCAGCTGGGGGTCACCCTGACTGAAGGCCGGGGAGCGGGTAACCTCCCGGAACGGGGAGAAGAGGCTGCCATTGAGAATTACGACGATATCAAAAAAGTGCTTGCGGAGAATACCAAAATGCTCTTCATCACCGCCGGAATGGGTGGAGGCACCGGTACCGGCGGAGCGCCCGTCATCGCACGCCTGGCCAGGGAACTGGGAATTCTGACCATTGCCGTGGTGACCATCCCCTCCCCTGCTGAAGGGAAAAAGAGGTACAACCAGGCTTTTGAAGGTATCCTGAGACTGAATGAACATACCGACAGTATGCTGATTGTCAGCAATGAACTTTTACACTCCATCTACGGAAACCTTCCCGCCCGGCAGGCATTCAAACTGGCTGATGATGTGGTAACCACCGCTGTCAAGGGAGTGGCGGAAATCATCACCCTCCACGGAAACATCAATGTTGACTTTGCCGATGTCTATACGGTCATGCACGACAGCAAGGTATTCATCATGGGAACAGGTTATGCTTCCGGGGAAAACCGGGCGATGAATGCGGTCAAAATGGCGCTGCAGTCTCCTTTACTGGACAACAATGACATCCGTGGTACGAAAAACATCCTGCTCAACATCATTTCCGGAACGGATGAAATCACCATTGGTGAGATCGGGGAAATCATCGAATTTATGCAGCGGGAAGCCGGTTCGGAAGCAGATATCATCTGGGGAAACGGATATGACGATGCCATCGGGGACAAAATCAGTGTGACCATCCTCTGCACCGGGTTCAAGGATGCCCCTACCGTTCAGCGGGCAAAGCCATCGCGGCACACCACTTATCAGCTGACAGACCCGGTGGAGGAAGAACCAAAGGAGATCGTAGCGGAGCCGGAGGAGAAAGAGCCACAGGCCAGGGTGATGGAGTTGGAACCGGAATCAGACGGAGTGGTTCAACCCCCGGAATCCGGCTCTTACTGGAACAGGAAAGAAGAGGAGCCGGTCAGACCAGCTCCCAAACCTGCAGCCCCTCCCAAAAAGCCTCTGAAACCTCAGGAATCCACTCCAAGCAGTGTGGACAACTGGTTCTATAAAAAATTCGGAAAACTATTTGAAGAAGAGAATTAACCTGATTTTCAACACAATAAAGCAAGAGCATGAGCGACAAGGTCAAATTCCAGTTTGAAAGAAAGCAGGGCTCCATCATCAAGGTGATCGGGGTCGGAGGTGGCGGTGGAAATGCAGTCAACCACATGTACAAGCAGGGCATCCGGGATGTCGATTTTATCATTTGCAACACCGATGCCCAGGCGCTTGCCAACAGCCCCATCCCGTTGAAAGTACAACTGGGCCCTTCCCTCACGGGAGGTCGCGGTGCCGGCAACAAACCGGAACAAGGCAAGCAGGCTGCCATTGAAAACCTGGATGATGTGAAAAATGTCCTCCTGCCCCATACCAAAATGGTATTCATCACGGCAGGGATGGGCGGGGGCACCGGAACCGGGGCTGCCCCGGTAATCGCCCGGTTGTGCCGGGAATTGGGATACCTGACGGTAGCCATTGTCACCATTCCCTTCCGCAGCGAGGGAAAACGGAGAATCACCCAGGCCATTGAAGGGATCAGCGAAATCGAACAATATGTCGACTCCCTGCTGGTCATTAACAATGAGCGGATCCGGGAGATGTACGGCGACTTTCCCATTTCACAGGCCTTTGCCAAAGCCGACGATGTGCTGGCCATTGCCGCCAGGGGTATTGCTGAAATCATCACCGTCCACGGGTACATCAATGTAGACTTTGCCGATGTGGAAACGGTTATGCGCCAAAGTGGTGTCGCCATCATGGGAACAGGGCAGGCCGAAGGGGAAAACCGCGCCATTATGGCAGTCGAGGAAGCCCTGGCCTCCCCTCTGCTCAACAACAACGACATCAACGGCGCCCGGAATATCCTGCTTAATGTCACCTCCGGAAACGATGAAGTTACCATGGACGAAATCGGGCAGGTCACAGATTATATTCAGAAAAAAGCCGGGTTTGAGGCCGACCTCATCTGGGGGAATGGCAATGATGACAACCTGGGAGAGAAGATCTCCGTAACGGTGATTGCTACCGGCTTCAGTACTTCCTCCATCCCGGAATTGCTGGCTATTCAGAAACCACTGAAAGAAACCCACCTGCTTTCCGATTCCCCGCGACCTGAGCGGATGAAACCTGGTGTGGCGGAAGCTCCACAACCAAAGCCAGCATCGCCGCCGAAACAATCATCCCTCGAATTTGAAAGCCGTATACAACAGCAACCCAGGCAGGAAGTGGGTTTTCGCTCCGTAACCACGCCCAATCCTCAGCATTCGGCAGAAAGGACTCCAAAGATAGATGTCTCCGGAATGAGCGAAGAGGAAGTGGACGATATGGAAAAAGTGCCGGCCTACGTCCGGAAAAAAATTGAAATCTCCACCGGAAAACCAGTCAGACCATCAGATTATTCAAGGTATTCAGTTTCTGCCGATCAGGGAAAAAAAATTGTCTTCCGGGAGAACAACAACGGATACATTCACAAAAACATGGACTAAACGTAAACAACATGACAATATTTGAACAAGTCAGCCAAGGCATTATCGATGCCATGAAGGCGCGGGAAAAAGAAAAACTGGAAGCCCTCAGGAACCTGAAGAAAGTGATGATCGAGGCGCGCAGCAGCAAAGGCGCCGGTACAGAGTTGACCGATGAAGAATCCCTGAAAATCATTCAGAAACTGGTCAAACAAGGCAGGGATTCCGCTGAAATTTTCCAGAATCAGAACCGTACAGACTTATATGATGTAGAAATGTCGCAGGTAAAGGTGTTGGAGACTTTTCTTCCGGAGCAACTGACCAGCGAACAACTTGCGGAAATCATCGCCGCC
>DAIDJX010000008.1 GCA_027451165.1 Prolixibacteraceae bacterium
TATGAATGGGGCAAAGGAAATATCCGGTTTCTTATCCCGGGTAAAAACATAACCACAGTCCAGATACAAATCGCTGAAAAAAGTATCGTCTGAAAAAAAAGGTAAATATTGAGGTTTAGTTTTTTGCCAACTCTGACTATCGGGAAATTCACCAATTATTTTGATGATTTTACCCCAAAAAACTCCTGCGGTAATATATTGTAAATTACCATTGTTAAAACGGAAGACTTTTTTCAAGCAAAGCGGAACACTTAATTCGTAAGAATTAAACCTATATTGACCATGATCGATGGTGTTGGAAGAAAACCGGCCCCATTGAAATGAAATTCCTGTTTCAGCGCGAAGTTCAGAAAAAATTTCTCTGGAATAGATTATTTCCATCCCGGGACTTATCGCATATTTGAAATATCCGCTACGGGTACCTAAATCATCATCTTCACAGTTGATGAAATGGGAAAAGTTACCACCCAGAGTCAAATGATTTTTTGTTTCCTGCCCCGAAACAGTCGGGCTAATGGTGATGAATAAGAAAAGGATTAACAAATGATCACTTTTCATGGTCGGGAATTTGATTTGACAATTTCAACCACGAATTAGATAAATTTCAACCAATTAAAAGATGAGTAAAATCATACTTTTGACATTTGGCGCTTCTCATGGTTGTTGGTGGGAATACATTTAATATAAAACCGGAAGTTATTTCCTCTCATTTTTCAGATCCTCCATCAACATCCCCAGCTTATTCACATATTCTGTGAATTCATGGGAATACCTGACCTCATCCTCTCTGTGGGCAGGCAGGTCGATCTTAAAATGGTGCCTGATGGATGCCGGTCCGGAATCAAGAATGTAAATATCGGAGGACAAAAAGACCGCTTCACTTTCCGAATGTGTAACAAAGACAACGGTCGGATCAAGTTTCGCATTTTCAAAAATGGAGCGCAGGAAAAGCTGGATTTGTTTCCGAGTGACCGTATCAAGGGCGCCGAAAGGTTCATCCATCAGCAGAATCTGCGGGTTAACCACCAGGTTGCGGGCGATGGCCACCCTTTGCAGCTGACCCCCTGATAGAATCGGGTATTTTGCCCACTTCTTCTCGTGTCCGTCAAGTCCCACAATTTTGATCATCTCCATGGCCCTGTCGTTGGCCTCCTCTTTCGGGATTCCTTTCAGGATCAGCGGTAAGGCCACATTCTGGAGTACGGTTTTCCATTCAAAAGAGGTGTATTGCTGAAACACCATCGGAATGCGGTCCTGATCGTTCCGTTTTTTACCATAGATGTATACTTCTCCGGAAGTAGGCTTTTGCAATCCTGAAATATACCTGAGCAGGGTCGATTTTCCGCAACCCGACTTTCCCATGATGGTAATGAATTGCCCCTGTTCTTTAATATCTTTTATGTCGAGGTTGAAATCCTTAAAAACCACATTCCGGTTGCCATGGTCTTCGTACACCTGATTGATGTTGACCATATTGATGATATCTCCCGGCTGAACTGCCTGGGGAGTTTCTGTCTTATTATCTGTATCTGCCGGAGTTGCAGCTTCAATATCCTTATTGGTTTCTACCGGTTCGGGAATTTCGGGATCTTCCTGTTTTTGCCAAATATTCTTCTTCATCATCAGGCATATTTAAATTTGAATAACTTTTTATCGAGCATTTTCAGCAGCTTATCCTGGACAAAGCCGATAAAAATGATCAGCAGCAGAACGGCATACAGGTTTTTGTAATTGGATCCGCGCTGGGTAGCGGCAAAGATCATGGCGCCCAAACCGCCCTGGGCGTTGACCATTTCAGCGATGACAATGTAAGTCCAGCTGACGGCCACCAGGTTGATCACATCCATAGAGAAGCGACTGATGACCGACGGAAAATAGAAGTGCTTCAGGGTCATCCAGGGACTGGCGTTCAGGGTCCACATGGTTTGTTTGAGCGCTTTCAGGTGGTCGTCGGTTTCAATGTCGCGGATGCGCTGGGTTATGGCCGGTAACAGGTACACGAAAATACCGAAGGCGAGGAATTCCACCTTCACACCCAGACCAAGACCGAAGAAGGCCATGAAAATGCCGGTAGTTGCCGGAAGCGGGGTAAAACGGACCGCTTCAATCTGGGTGCTGACCAGGTGCCTGAAGAAAGGGATCAATCCCACCAGGAAGCCCAGCGGTATGGCAATAGCCATCGCCTGAAGATAACCTCCGAGGTTGATGAAGATGGAATACCCGGTATTGTACAGCAGATTTTGTTCCACAAAAAGGGTTTTGTAACTTTTCAGCACATCAAAGGGTGAAGGGAGTATGGCCGGGCTTACCCACCCCATCGTGGGAAGCAGCCACCAAAAGAAAAGGAGGAGCACCCAACCCAGAATACTGACGGCCATCGCCGTTTTACGGTCTACCTCGCCGGCAAACCGGAAGAGTTTTTTTAGTATTTCCATTAGACAAATTTTCAGATTCAAATTTTAACATTAATCCTGTAAAAAATGATTAAGTCATGCCGAACTTGTTTCGGCATCTCATTCATCGGCATGAGATCCTGAAACAAGTTCAGGATGACTTTTCACGTTAGAATTCTCTTTAAAAACAAGAATAAAATTATTTCCCCAGCAATTGGAATTCGGTCCGGCGATTGGCGGCCCGGCCTTCTTCCGTGTTGTTGGTGGCTACAGGTTTGTCAGGTCCGTTCCCCACTATCACAAAGCGGTTGGGATCAAAATTATAGGATTTTACGAGGTAATCGGCTACCGATTTTGCGCGTTTGCGTGATAATTCACGGTTCATGTCAGCAGATCCCACATTGTCTGTATTTCCTTCGATGCGGACCCTCATTCCTGCAAATTCTACTGCCAGTGACCCCAGTTGGTTTTCGATTTTGTCTTTCATTTCCGGGGTAAGTGCCCAGGATCCGGTGGCAAAATTGATGATGATCGGTTTGGTGGCAACAGCGGCTGCCGCCTGTTCCTGAGCACCGGGAGCGTCGAACCTGATCTGTTCTTCCCCGGCATGGGCCGGGCCGGTCAGGTCGGTGATGGCTTGAACGATGCCCGGATAAGAGGCTTCAGCCCAGGGGACAATATTGTTCATGTTGTTGCCATAGCCGTTTTTATATACCCGGGCCATTTTAGTGTACAATTGCTGACCTGTTAAACCGGTGTAATCGGTGCTTAGTCCGAAGAAATTGATGTTATCGCCATAGGTGGCAAAGTGGATTTTCTTCATACCATCCAGGATTACGGAAACATCATCCGGAACCTGGAAGGCGGTTTTATAAGTTGCGGCAGCTTTGGCCATTTTTGCCGGATTGGTCATTTCTGCATTGGCTACCAGCCATGCCTTTGAAAGCTTAATGAAGAGATCTTTCTTTTTCTCCAGCACTTCTTTCCGGGCAACAAACCCATCCATAATGATATTCGGGAGCAGTTCGGTGCTGGTGAGCACTTTGGCTGCCCTCGATTTCAGGCACTCTTCATCGTCAGGCGACCATACCACGGTGGCATCGGCATTGCCGGTGATGAAGGCATTTTTGGCGGCAAAGGGATCGGCCATGGGCAGAATCTGAACATCTTTTTCGGTCAGACCACCAGCTTCAAGGGTGGCATGCAACAGGGTATTGCTGGGCCATCCCAGGGCGCAGGCGATTTTCTTTCCCTTCAGGTCATTGACCGACTGGATGGATTCATCCACAATAAAGACATCTGCTCCACGGGAGTCGTCAATTTTAAGAAACTGAACCACACCCATCTGGGCCAGGTCGCCCGAGCGATCCATGCTGATGGGCGTAATATCGGTGGTGGTAAAGATAAAATCCAGCAAACCATTTTTGAGTGCGTCGTTCAGTTTCTGCATATCGTCCATCCTGACGGCTTCAAAGGTAAGGCCGAATTCGGTGTACATCCTGGAGTTCTTGTTAGGGGCAGCGCCTCCGTTCATGTCAATTCCGGGGGCAAAACCCACGAAGTTGTTGAAACCGGCCCGCAAGTCAGGTCTGTCGCTCTTTGTGGCCCCTTTGATGTACGGATAGCCGAAATAAACTCCGGCTCCGATGGCGGCCAATAAAAGGATCAGCACAATCAGCTGAAATCCGAAAGTCCATTTTTTGGGAAATCCGGGGATGGAGGGTCCGGCGTGGTCTTGGTATTCAGTTGCCATTTTATTCTGTTTTTATGGTTTTCAATGAATTGGTTAGAAAATATCACCCAATGGGCCGGCAGCGTTTTTTTCTTCGCGGGTCAGCTTATGGTTGGGGTTGGAGATTTTGTTCGGATCAGGAATGTCTAATTGACCTGCATCCAGCTTGTTGCCGATAGCCAACAATTTTTCGTAGGCTTCGTCGCTGTCAAAGTTGAAGGCAGTGGTATTCCTCTCCAGATCTTCAAGGTTTTGAGCGGTCATGGCCAGATCTTCGGAAATCCTTCCGGCTACAAATTCCAGGGCATATTCCAGTTTCCAGTTCTGACCTCCGGGGCCGAGGATTTCCTTCAGAATGGCGGTAGCGCCACGGGAGGCAGCAGCCATTTCCCAGTCTTTTTTCATGATGCTGATGCTTTCCTCAAAGTCTTTGATTTTATTCTCAAGAAGGGTTGCACCAATGGCCAGTTTACGGTCGAGGTTGGCAAAAATATTGGAACGTGCTGCGTATTTTGTGGTCCATTCAATGTTCTTCTCCAGGGTGGTATTCATACGGGTACCCGCAGAGGTCGCGTTGATGAATTGTTGCTGCAGTTCGACATAGTCATCCGTTTCCTTGAAGGCTTCCCCTTTTTCGGCTAACAGTTTTTCCATTTGAGCCTTGATCTCACCGGCTTTTTTCGTCTGCCGCTGAACCTCTTCCCTCGACTGTTCGGCTACCTGACGGGTTTCGTTTGACATTTGTTCGAAATCGTTTCGCAATTGTTTGATTTTAGCCTTATGCCGCAGGAAAAGATCATGTGTTTCCCACATCTTTTGCTTTTGTTCGTCCAGTTCATCGAAAGGATTCCAGCGGATGATCTGTTTGTGGAACCACCGGACAATCCTCCGGAAAAGCTTGAAAATACCGGGAAGCAACATGATCAGCAAGACCACGGCCAAAACGGCTACGACCGCTGAAATAAGCGGACTTAAAACAGCAAAAACTGCCGGAATAACCCATTTGACGGTTCCATAACCGATTACACCAAGCAGAATGAGGGCGATCAATGCGCCAATAGGTTGTTCTCCCTTGCGCCATTTCCCCAATTGTTCTTTTCCTTTCTCCGCCAGTTTGGCATCATCGAAATACTTCATGATGGGTAACTGGGTCACTGTTTTCGTTTCTGTTTGCATTTTATGAGATTTTGTTGATTGATTACAGATTGGTTTTTATTCCTGCTTCAATGTCCACAATACTGACAAGTACCTGCTCCTTTGCATTGCGGATGGCATTGATTTTTCTTTCGATATCGATGAACTGGCTGGCATACTTCTGGTCAATGGCCATCAGCTGATTGTTCATGCTCAGCTCCTGGTTCTGTAATTCCTGAATTTGCCGGGTCAGTTGCTGAATTTTAACGCTCATCTCTTTCAGGCTGGCATCCAGGTTAGTGCGTTCCGTGTTTTTTTCCACTTCCAGGCCCTGCTTTTTGGATTCTCCTTTGGCAATTTCCCCTTCAGCCGTTTTCTGCACCAGATCCTTGTAATACATGGCGCTTTGCAGCAATTTGGATGGTGTAAGCGTTTTGTCAATTTTCTGGGCAATCCGGAAAACAGTTTTATAAACTTCAGGCCCCGGATTTTGCTTTTCTTCAAAAAGTGATTCTGTAAATTCCAGAAAATCAAATCCCGGTTGATTGTTCTGATTGATCAGGTTTTGAAGCCGTTGCACAAAGTCTTCAACCAGCGATTGTTCCGGAATCCCACCCATAGGGCCTGCCGAAGGGGAAGTCATAAAGGTCCCCTGCGGAGGAGGGGTATAGACGGGGGTTTCCTGAATTGGCGCAGCTGTTGCCCCAGCCGGTGTTTGCGCATCCCTGAAAAAAAGACTGCGGAAGCTGAACCCTTTATCTTTTTCTGCCATAACCGAATACTTTGAGTGATTAGTTGCTGTTGATCTCGAATTATTACAAAAATAATGGTTTTCCATGGATTTTACAGGCAGGACGGTCGTCCGTTCCAAGAAAATTATTCATCAGCAATGGAAAATCGGATTCAAAATCCACGGAGTTGTTTTACCAACGCAAATATTTCTAAATTTGTTCGTTTTCAAAAGGGGAACGGACTGATGCCGGCCTTAGTAAAAGCATTTAAACCATCATCAATAACTTTAAAACTAATAAGAATAAAACATGAACACAACGAAGAAAGTTGCCATTGGTGTTGATGTCGGAGGAACCAACACCGCCATCGGAGTAGTTGACCCGGAGGGGAATGTCATGATCAAGGACAATATCCCAACAGCGACCCACGGTAATTTTGAAAAATTCATTGAAGATCTGGCCACGGCCATTCAGGGACAAATCGCTTCAGCGAAACTGCTGAACGAAAACCTGGAGTTCCTGGGTGTAGGTATTGGCGCTCCCAACGGAAACTACTACAGTGGCACCATTGAATATGCTCCGAACCTTTCTTTCAAAGGCGTACTTCATTTTGTGAAGCTTATCCGCAATTATTTCCCGGAAATGCCGGCCCTGGCGCTTACCAATGACGCCAATGCTGCTGCCATCGGAGAAATGATTTATGGCGGCGCCCGTGACATGAAGAATTTTGTGATGTACACCCTGGGTACCGGTGTCGGAAGCGGAGTAGTGGTCAATGGTGACCTGGTATACGGACACGACGGTTTTGCCGGCGAATGCGGCCATACCACCCTGATTCCTGGCGGAAGGCTTTGTGGCTGCGGGGCGCTGGGGCACCTTGAAGCCTATTGTTCGGCTCCCGGTATGAAAAGAACCGCATTTGAACTGATGGTCCAGTACAATGCCACCGACAGCCTGCTGGCCAATAAATCATACAACGAACTCGATTCGAAAATGATTTACGATGCAGCCGTTGCAGGTGATTTTGTGGCCAAACTGGTGTTTGAAAAAACCGGTCATTGGCTGGGACAAGGTCTTGCTGATACCGTACATCACCTTAGCCCGGAAGCCATTTTCCTCTTTGGCGGACCTACTGCTGCCGGTGACCTGATCTTCAAACCTACTATCGAAAGCATGGAGAAACACCTGCTCCCGATTTTCAAGAACAAAATCAAAGTTCTGCCTTCACAGCTTAAACCCGGCGATGCAGCCATCGTGGGCGCCAGCGCGCTGGTCTGGCAGGAACTGAAAAAATAAATCATTCAGGTTGTGTTTTAACCTCTGTGTAACCCTGTGATTCCCCTGTGTGACTCTGTGAAACTTTAATTTTTATTTTAGTTTCACAGGGTATCACAGCGTACGCACAGGGTATCACTGAGTTTATTACTTTAGGGGGTTGTTTTGGATAAGCCGGTCAATGAAATTTTTCCTCTTTATACTATTCCTTTTTGTATTCCGGGAAGTCAGCGCTCAAGGGCCGGATCCCGGGTTTACGGAAAAAATGGCACTTTCAGAATCCAGAAAAATGTTAAAGATTGCTGCCTTCCGGGAACCGGCGAATTATGGAGAAACAGACATGATTTACCAGCGGATGGAATGGCAGGTTGATCCGGCTGTAAAATACATAAGAGGGAAAATTACTTCGCACTTTAAAGCAAAGGTCCATTCTGTCAACCAGTTGACTTTTGACCTGCTGAATAACCTGACCGTCGACTCGGTGGTTCAAAACAAGACACGCCTTTTTTTCACCCGTTCCGGAGATAACGTCATCATACCCCTGGGAAAAACCTTATCTTCCGGAGAACTGGATTCTCTTTCAGTTTACTACCAGGGTGCACCCGTGGCTACTGCCTTCGGATCTTTTGTTTGTGCCACCCATGGCAATAATGTGCCCATCATGTGGACACTTTCAGAACCTTATGGCGCCAGGGAATGGTGGCCTTGTAAACAGTCGCTTTCCGACAAAATTGATTCCATTGATATCATTGTGGATGCTCCCCAGCCCTACCGGACAGCTGCCAATGGCTTGCTGGTCTCGGAAAAGATTTCCGGAGGAAGAAGGGTGATGCACTGGAAACACCGGTATCCCATAGCTACCTATCTGGTAGCCTTTGCTGTTACCAATTACACCGGCTATTCAGATTGGGTAACTCTTTCAGGCGGCCGCTCCATGCCGGTACTCAATTACGTTTATCCGGAAAGCCTTTCCTATGCGCAGAGTAAAACTCCTCAGACGGTTGCTGTCATGGAAGTGTTCAACCGGCTGTTCGGAGAGTATCCCTTCAGCCTGGAAAAATATGGGCACGCGCAGTTTGGCTGGGGGGGAGGAATGGAACACCAGACCATGACCTTTATCGTTAATTTCGATTACGAACTGATTGCCCATGAACTGGACCATTCCTGGTTTGGAAACTGCATAACCCTGGCATCCTGGCATGATATCTGGCTGAACGAAGGTTTTGCTACCTATGCCACCGGGCTTAGCTATGAGCATCTGTTTGACGGGGAGTACTGGAAAACCTGGAAAATGAACGTGATGAATACCATCATGAGCGCCTCCAACGGGTCTGTATATGTGGCCGATACCACCAATGTTTCCCGCGTCTTCAGCAGCCGTTTGTCCTATAATAAAGGAGCCTACCTGCTGCACATGCTCCGCTGGAAACTGGGAGATACGCTGTTTTTTGAAGCCCTCCGGAATTATTTTAATGATCCGGCCGTAAAATTCGGATTCGCCACCCAGCAACAGTGGGTCAATCATTTGCAGCAGGTTTCCGGCACCAACCTGTCGGAGTTTTTCAATGACTGGTATTATGGGGAAGGCTTTCCCAATTATTCCGCAACTTTCGAAAACCAACCCGGGAACAGATTATGGATCCAGCTATCCCAAAGTACTTCGCATGGGTCGGTTCCCTTTTTTGAAATGCCGGTACCTGTGAGGGTATACAGTACAGGGCGGAAAGACTCAGCTGATTTCCGGCTGGAACATCAGCAAAACAACCAGTTGTTTGATGTGCCGGTTTCCTTCAGGGTGGCAGAATTGGTGATTGACCCCGACTTGTGGCTGATCAGGAGGGTGGACAGAATCACTGCTGCTGAAATGAACCCGGCGCCGGAACAGGACATCCGGGTTGTAGCGCTACCCACAGGTGAGGGTTGGCAAATCATCTGCAACAATGATGAGGTGCCGGAAAGAGTGGACATTTATGACATCGCGGGACATTTGGTAATAAAAGAAACAACAGGAACCTCACTTATCCGGACTGCCTCCCTGCCTTCCGGGGTTTACCTGGTGAAGATATTCACCAACCGCAGGGTCTGGCAGGGGAAGATGGTGAAGGGAAATTAGTTACATTATCGGGGCATCCTCCATCCGTCGCGGAAAGTACGCTAAGCGAAAATAATGCACCATTCATCATTTCTTTCATGTCTCTTAAGTCCCTTAAGTCTCCCAGTCTCCCCCTCATCCCCTCTCTCCGTTCCCTGCCCTCCTTTTGCTGAGCGGAACAGAAGCACCGCCCTGTCCTTATTCCCAATGAAACCTGATGGTCTGTTTCAATTCCGGATGCAGACTAAGCGGTACAGGGCTCGTTCCAGCCACTGATTCCACCAGTGCTTTTTCTTCTTCGGTATATGATTTAGCCGGAAAGAAAAACTCCACCAACACTTCCGCTACCCGGCGCGGAGGCTCTGCTGCCATGACCTTGGTGATTTCTACCTTGGTTCCGGTGATGTCGATGTTGTTGTCTCTGGCCTTGATTCCCATGATGGTCAGGATGCAGGCCCCCAGTGAGGTGGCCAGCAGGTCGGTCGGGGAGAATGCTTCTCCTTTGCCCTGGTTGTCGCAGGGCGCATCAGTGATCAGGGTGTTCCCCGACTGGAGGTGGGTACATTCGGTGCGCAGATCGCCCAGATAAGTGATTTTTGCTGTTGCCATGGTTCCTCAAATTAACCCCCAAAAATAATCATTTGGAACATGGAATTCGGAATTTGGAATATGGAATTTTCTTGTTTAATTAGCCAATTCTTTCTGAATTCAATAAATTCTTTCATATGTCATTGACCGAAAAAAGGATCGTCGAATTAATAAAAAAACACCATGTACTGACGCTGGTTACCTCTTGCGACAATCTGCCCTGGTGTGCCCATTGTTTTTATACTTACCTCGAAAATAAAAACTGGCTGGTGTTCACTTCGGAAGAGGCCACCAAACATGTGCAGGATGCACTGGCTAACCCCGAAGTGGCGGGAGGAATTGTCCTGGAAACCATGAATGTCGGGAAAATCAGGGGGATCCAGCTTCGGGGGATCATGCGCCAGCCTCTGGAGGAGGAGGCTGGTGAAGTGAAAATGGCCTACCTGAAACGATTTCCCTTTGCGGTAGTCATGAACATCAAATCGTTGTGGATCCTGGAGATCCAATACATCAAAATGACCGATAACCGTCTGGGATTCGGAAAGAAGGCGATTTGGGAGAAGGGAGACTAAAAGACTAAAAGACTAAAAGAATAAGGGACTAAGAGACATAGAAAAGTCTTGATACCTGATACCTGATACCTGATACCTGCTACCTGCTACGTGCTACTTTTCTTCATTCATTGCCAAATTTATATATTTGTACCCAATTGATTGAAATATGTCCGTAACCCGTTTTGGTGTTTCTTTGGAAGAGGAGCTTCTTAAAGCGCTTGATGAATATGTGGAGGAGAACAGTTTTCCCAACCGTTCCCAGGCCATCCGCCACCTGGTGCAGGATAACCTGGTCCAAAAGAAGTGGAAATGCGACAACATCGTGGCCGGAGCGATCACCCTCGTCTATCCTTTTGATCAGAAAGAGATCCATTCCCGTTCCAATGCCCTTCAGCATGAATTCCGGGATGTGATCATGGCTGTCCAGTCATTCCATATTTCTGAATACAACTGCCTGGAAATCATAGCGGTAAAGGGCGCCTCCCGCCGGTTGACCGAACTTTCTGACAAACTGATCGGAATTAAAGGCATCTCACACGGCAAATTGATCATGACGAAAGCAGAATAATTTTTTTACATTTGCGGTAACACGAAAATATAATTTAGTAACACGATTGGCCATGCGGCGACTTTTCTTGCTGATTTTTACAGTTTCCGGCTTGTTCTTTGCGCTTGATGCTCAGGTATTGAAGGGCAAAATTATGGATAACATGACTGGTAACCCGGTTTCAGACGCATCGATACTCCTTCTCCCCGGAAATTCGGGAACGCACGCACATCCGGATGGCTCCTATCAATTGACACCTGTAGCCGGAACCTACCTGCTTGAGGTGAATCATCTGGGATATTATCCGGAAAACAGGCGGATAACCCTCAGGAGCAATGACACCCTTGTTGTTGATTTTCTGTTGAAAGCAAAGATATTTGAGCAGGAACAGGTGGTCATAACGGCCAATAAAGTAGAGCGGGAGCGGATGGCTGTTCCAATGAATGTTTCGGTGCTTACTTCCGGGATCATCGCTGAGAGCCATGAATCCAATATTTTGCCGGTCATCAGTGGTGAAATACCCGGGCTGTTTATTACTGAAAGAGGTTTGGCAGGTTTCGGACTGGCTGGTGGTTCTGCCGGGAAGATCAGTATCCGCGGGGTAGGGGGAAGCGATGCTTCATTTCCGGTGTTGCTGCTGATCGACGGGCAGCCTCAGTTCATGGGGCTGATGGGGCATCCTATTCCCGATTCCTATGTTTCGGGCGATGTGGAGAAAGTAGAAGTGGTTAAAGGCCCGGCGTCCATCCTTTACGGGACCAATGCCATGGGAGGAGCCATCAACCTGATTACCCGGAAACAAACTGAAGAAGGTTTTGATTTGAATGCCCGCTTTACGGGGGGGTCATACGGTACCCTCAAAGGGCACGGATCTGCAGGATTCAGCAAAAAGGGGCTGGGCATTCTGGCTTCTTACCAGCATGACCAGACCGACGGACACCGGCCAGGATCGGCTTTCCGGCTGGACAATGGAAATTTGCGGGTAAACTATGCCCTGAGCAAGTTGTTTTCGATGGATGCCACCCTTAACCGCAGCAGTTTTAAAGGATATGATCCGGGATCTATTTACGGTAATTCAGCTGATTATGCCAACAATTCCCATTGGGTGGATATTGTAAGAAGCAACGGTTACCTTTCGTTTTCGAACCATACCGGAATTGCTGAAGGCGGGGTAAAAGCCTATATCTCCAGTGGTGACCACAGCATCTACGACGGATGGACTTCTGAAGATGAGAACAGGGGCTTCAGCATTTTCCAGAGTATCCGGTTGTTTTCCGGAAATTTGGTCAGTGCCGGTTATGACCGGAAAAAATACGGAGGCCGGGGTAACTCCCCCACTTTGGGAAACAAAAACGGCCAATACCTGTCGGTGGAAGAACAGGGAGCCTACCTGATGGTGGATCAGCGCCTGCTGCAAAAAATCTCCCTGAACGCCGGGTTGCGCTGGGATCACCATTCCGGTTTCGGAGACACCTGGGTTCCTCAATTTGGAGCTACTTATGGGCTGAAGGGGAACACTTCTTTTAAGGCGTTGGTGTCTAAGGGATTCAGGAATCCTTCCATCCGGGAACTGTATTTATTCCCTACTGCCAATCCGGATCTTAGACCAGAGCGGATGTGGAACCATGAACTTTCCTGGATGCAGCGGTTTGCCGGCGATAAAATAGCCACAGAACTGACTGCTTACCTTATCCGGGGAGAAAATCTCATTTTGCTGGTACCCAACTCTTCGTCACCACCTCCCATGAAAAACCAGAATTCCGGAGATTTCAGACATAATGGATTGGAATTCAGTATAAAGTATTCTCCTTCAGGAAGTATAACCCTGAATGGCGCATACAGCTACCTGCATATGGATGCACCCAAGATTTCTGCGCCTGTCCATCAGTTGATGGCTGGTGCTCATTACCGGGTGAAGCTTTGGTCTGGATCGCTCCGGCTGCGTCACTACGAAAAACTGTATACCATGGTAACTCCCCAGAATACCACCACGGAAAGTTTCACCCTGTTGAGCGCGGATGTGACTTACCGGATCAGCAAATGGCTCTCGGTTTCCCTTTCCGGAGAGAACCTGCTGAATCAGAAATACCAGATGCAATATGGTTATCCGATGCCGGGAGCAACGTTTTTTGGAGGCTTGAGTATCAGGATTTAAGGAAGTGTTCCAGCCGCTTCGCGGCCAAATCTTTGTAGAAGCGGATTCACCTGGTCATACCTAAGCCGCGTAGCGGTGATATATCTCCAATATTATTAGATTTCGCAGCTACGCTGCTGGGGTTTTCGGATTATTCCGGTTTTCTACAAAGATATTGCGGCTCCGCCGCATATCAAAGTCAACCTTTTGAATATCCAGGGTTACTACTCATATTGCTATTGGAACGGCGATAGGTACCATCATAATCCTGTGTAGCCTCTTAAACATTTAGTATTATTGGTTAGAATCAGATATTTATTAGAGGGGGTTGGGGGGTCCGAACTGTTCAATGGTTAAGATTGGTTTTTATACTGATGCCGGATGGTCCACATCACCAATATTCCGAAGAAAAGACTTGGCAAAGCATAATACCAGTATTCCGGGCCATTTCCGAATTCTTCGACCGCCGGACTGATGCTGCCCTTATCGATCAGGTACAGGGCAATGACCGCCATGGCATTGTTCAGGAAATGGGCCAGGATGGGCAGCCATAAAGATCCGCTCCATACCAGCAGGTATCCAAACATGGCCCCCAGCACCATGCGGGGGATAAACCCGAAAAACTGCAGGTGCAGGGCGCTGAACAGGGCAGCTGAAAGCCAGATACCCCAGTGGAGGTTCCTGGTCAGGTCGGTCAGGATGCGCTGGATAACCCCCCTGAACAGCAATTCTTCCCCAATAGCAGGCAATACCGCGATCAGGAACAGGTTAAACAACAAACCTCCTATACCTTCAGCCTTCAGGAAGGCATCGGTGAGGGTGCCCGCCGTTTCCTCTGCATTTCGCATCCAGTCCTCCACTCCGCTGAGCCATTCCGGGAAATGCATGGCGCTGTTGATTCCTCCCAGAAAGTTGATGAAAGGATTGACCATGACAATCAGCAGCAGAACCATTATTGCCGGAACCAGCCGGATGGATCTTTCCAGATGGAGCGATTTCCAGGGGCTTTCATACATGAGCCACACAGCCACCAGGGAGGGTATTACAAACAGGCTGACCGATTGGCTGATCTGAAAGAATTTCAGCATGGAAATATTACCGGCATCCGTCAGATCAGGGCCACCCAACATTCCGGAAACCCGGTCAAAGCCAAACAGGGGGATGGCCACGACTGAGGTGATCACCTGAAAAACAATGAACACCGATAAGGCGATAAAAGCAGTAAAAAGAAGCTGGGGTAAGGGTTTCATGCCCTTGAAAGCGTTAAAAGCCATAAAAGGAAGGTTAAATTTTCAGCCATGATTTTTTTCGTCCCTGATACCTGACAATCTGGTGGTAGCCGGTTTTCTTCAGCAGGTCGATCGCTTGCTGATAGTGCCTGGCCAGTTGCCGGGGATGGTGGGAATCGGAACTCAGGGTGACCGGAATTTCAAAGGAATGCAGGATTTCCAGCCATTGGGGGCTTGGGTAAAATTCGGCACAGGGTTTATCAAAACCGGCAGTATTCAGTTCAACCACCATTCCTGCTTCCTTTATGATCGCGGCAGTTTCCAGATAGAGTTTTTTCAGGTCACTTTCCGGGTAAACCGCAAATTTCTTGATCAGGTCAAGATGACCGATGGTATCAAATAATCCAGACCGTGCCGCCTTCTGGATCAGGTGAAAATAGGTCTCATAGACCTCGTCATTGCTCCATTTGCCATATAGGGATTCATCGCCGTCGAAGTTCCAGTCACCCATGAAATGAACCGAACCAATGACATAATCGAGCGGAAGCGATTGGATAATGCGGTGTAAATGTTCTTCCTTCCCGGGAAAATAGTCGAGTTCAATACCGTAGCGGATATTGATCAGATGCCCATATTTATCCTGAATATCAGTGATTTGCCGGGTCATGACAGGCAGATCAACCTCCTGCATTGCCCAAACAACTGGTTTCAGGCATACATGGTCGCTGAACCCAATCTCCGAAAGCCCTTTTTCAATGGCGGCCAGGGTCATTTCCTCATAGCTTGCAGCTCCGTCGGAAAGGACGGAATGCATGTGGTAATCCAGTAATCCGCGCATCAGGGCAAAATTGTGATGTTAAACTGATTTGTCATTTTCTGAATTTCGGGTTCGAAATTAATCATTCAGGAGGGAATTTCAATAAATTGATTAATTTAACCAACTCTAATTATGAAACAGATGGAAAAAAGGAAATACATGAATCCTTATTGGGCTGGTACGCTCCTGGGACTGGTATTGCTTGCAGCGATGTTTTTGTCGGGCAGAGGTCTTGGCGCCAGCGGTGGTATGAAATACCTTGTTGTTTCAGCTGTTGGCGCTGTAGATAAAGAACATGCACAAACCGCTCCCTTCTACAGTAAATATTTTGAGGACGGCAAAAAACCGGCATTGAACTGGTTGAGCATTGAGTTGTTCGGACTGGTAATCGGTGGGTTTGCATCCGGGGCTATATCCGGAAGGTTGAAACTGAAAACAGAGAAATCACCCAAAATCCGTAACTGGACCAGATTTCTGTTTGCCTTTCTTGGGGGTTGCCTGTTTGTCTATGGCGCTCAGTTAGCCAGGGGATGCACCAGCGGTGCCGCTCTTTCCGGAATGGCTGTACTCTCGGTGGCAGGATTTGTCACCATGATGGCCATCTTCGGATCTGCCTATCTATTTGCCTGGTTTTTCAGGAAATTGTGGATATGAAAAGAAGAGACAGCTCGCGAGCTGTCTCTTCTTTAACCTTTAACCTTTAACATTTTATCATGGGACCGATTTCAACCTTATACCAACTTCCTGAATGGATGGACCTGATGTTTGCCCTGTTTATCGGCATTGGTTTTGGTTTTGCCCTGGAACAGGCGGGCTTTTCCTCCAGCCGTAAACTGGCAGGAATGTTTTACGGCTATGATACCACTGTGCTGAAGGTGTTTTTCACGGCTGCGGTGGTTGCACTGACAGGGGCCCAGTTGCTCAGTTACTTCGGCCTTCTTGACCTCCGTCTGGTTTATGTGAACGAATACTATGTGAATGCAGCCATCATCGGAGGTATCATCATGGGAGCCGGCTTTATCATGGGGGGATTCTGTCCGGGAACCGGAGTTTGTGCGGCCTCCATCGGGAAAATTGACGCCATGGTTTATCTTCTTGGCGGTTTGACCGGGGCATTCCTGTTTGCAGAGACCTGGCCCTGGATCGCTGAATTGGCAGGAAAAAATTACCGTGGAGCTGTGAAAATCAATGAAACGCTTGGACTCTCCCCGGCCCTGTTCACCGTTTTACTGGTGGCTGCCGCTGCTTTTATGTTCTGGCTGGCGGAAAAGGCAGAAAAGCGGTTTGCAAGAAAAGACATCACCTCTGACTATTAATCGCTATGAATCCAAGAATTCAGATTTCAGCCTTGTTATTGGCTTTAAGCATCTTCCTGCTCTTTTTTACCGGGCGGGAAAGCGACAGGTTCCGGGTAAAACCCGAAGCCCTTTCCCAATGGGCGACCGGGGATACCAGCGCCATCCCGGTCGATGAAGTGGCTCGTTTTCTCATCAGTGAAACGCCTGGCATCCTGCTGATTGATGTCAGGGAGGAGGCTGCCTTCCGGGAAATGTGTCTTCCCGGGGCCATCCATATTCCGCTGGGAAAACTATCTTCTCAGGGGTACAGGGAACTGTTGGATGACCGGAACGGAAGGAGAATTTTTTATTCCAACGGGGATGATCTGTCTACCGCTGCGCTTACGATTGCTGCCGGCCTGGGTTACCGCCATTGCTACCGGATGGAGGGCGGATTAAATGGCTGGTATGAAAAGATCATGAATGCCACCTTTTCCGGAGAGCGCCTCAGCGCCAGGGAAAATGCCCTGCTCACCACTCGCTTCGAAGCCCGGCGGCTTTTTACACACTACAACAGTCTGCCCGATAGCCTGAAAGCAGGTATTTTTGCTGCCCGCCAGCTGGAAAGGGAAAAACTCGACGGAGGTTGTGAATAAATTGGAGTTTGACAGGTATGAAAACATTGGGAAAATATAAAATTGTGCTCCTCATTGCCGGGATCTTTCTTGTGCTGATGATCATCCGTACTGCCGGAACCTGCTCGTGGAAGGGGAAAGCAGGTCAGACCGGGGAAGCAATTGCCGCCGGAACATGCTATGTCGATTTAAACAAGTTGAAATTACCAGGGGAAAGCAGCCATTTGCTCCGTATAGGAAATTCAGGTCCCGACAGCCTCCTTAAATTGCTTAACCTTCCGGAAACCCGGCTGGCTTTCGCTGACCTGAAGCCGGGGAAAAAGCTGAAGGAGTTGAAATCATTGGGGAGCCGCATGGTAATTGTTGGCACTTCCCGTGAAGAAGGCATAAAAGCCTGGGTCATCCTGCACCAGTTGGGCGTAAAGAACCTCTTTATCCTGTCTCTCCCGGATGGTTATGACGAGGTGTTAAAATACAGGTTCCGGCCTGATTCAACATTCAGACCGGAACCGGAAGCAGGGGAAAATTAGCAGTTTCCCCGAAAGAAATTATCTTACTACTTCGTAATTGTGGATATCTGCTTCTGAGAATGGAAGCCAGGAAAGCCCCTTTTCATCCTTCACCATGTGGTTGTACATGAAGCTGTTGTTGCCATACAACAGGGTACGGGCATCGTAACCGAACAGCCGGAGATACGCAGTGGCAAATGCAGAGTTATGACCGGTTCCACAGTAAATCACAATGGGTTTTCCGGATGGGATGGTCTGCATCTCTGCTGTAATTCCCAGCGTGCCGTTTTGTTTATACCTCACGGCACCCGGAATATGGCCGGAGTCATACTTATCCTTCCGTTCAAAATTAATGATGTAGAATTTTTCCGGGGATGCAAAAACCTCTGCTGCGGTAATGACAGCCACTTCGCTTCCTTCTGCTGTTACTTTCCGGAATCGTTCATTCAGGATTTCTTCCCCTGTGGTTTTGCCTGTACCCATTACCGGTAAGTCAGCAGGAGCTGCCGCCGGGGTTTCGGTGGTATCCAGACGGTTTTCCCATTCAGAAGAAATTCCCTTTAACCAGAAGTTTTCCGCAAATTGTTTGTTCCAGGCGCTCATTCCCCATCGCATGGCAAAGACATTTCCGTATCCGTTAAGGCGCAACAGGGAAGCTGCATAGGAAGAAACCTGCCCGGTGGCACAAACCAGAACAATTTTGGTGAACTCAAAAGGTTTAATTTTTGTTTCGAGGTATTCCGGTAAGGTGGCAAAGCTAACATTTACAGCGCCTTTGATGTGCCCAGCCTTGAACTCTTCTGAGGAGCGCAGGTCAATAATGTGGTTGTTTGCCGCCAGTTCATCATGGACGACTGAGGCTTTAATCAGGGAGGGGAAATTGCGGCTGTTCACATAATCACCGGTTTCTTCCAGGTATTTCAGGAGCAGGGTAGCTTCGGCATTTACAGCAACAGCTACCTTTTGCACCTGTTTTTCCGTAGTTTTTTCCTTATTTCCGGAAGGTGAACAGGAAAACAACAGGAAGATAAAGGCAAGCGGAACAAAAAGCAATTGAAATGTTCTCATAGTAAGGATATATTACTTCTTATCCTCAATTTTAACTTTATCCTTGTCGAAACGCAGGGTTCCTGTTCTGCGACCCTGTTCGTCGTATTGGAATTCGGTGTAAGCCACGCCATCCGACGGACTGTTGATCACCTGGTGGTCTGCATCCATGTTGGTGCGGCGGACCAATGCGCCATGAGGGTCGTATTCGTTTTGGGTAATTGGAACATTTTTGCCTCCGAGGTATTCATTGTCCTGATCAAACATGGCAGTTTCCGTCACATACCCGTTGGCATCCACTGTATTGACTCTTTTGGCCCATCCCCAGTAAAGGTTCGATAATCTTCCGGTCGTGTTGTGCACGCTGAATTCAAGGACATCACCTGCCTCATTGTTAACAAACTGGAAATAGGAAACACCGATATCCCCGCAATTCTCAGCTGTACAGTTGTATAAGGTATCGTTGTCGTAATTGGCCATACGGGCCACATGTCCTTTTTCATTGTAAGAAAAGCGGAGTTCATAGAATGGACAGAAAGGATTCATGACCACGGAATCCCCGGCCAGGTTATACCTCAGCTCGCGGATCATGCCGTCGGGGAGTTTGGTCCATGTCCAGTTGTGAATTTTATTGCGGTTCTCCACTGGTTTTCCTTCCTTGTCCAGAAAACGTAATGCTGTTCTCATGCCCTCGTTGTTCAGGGTATATTCAAAAGTGAAAGCGCCGTCTCTTTCAATTGGTTCCCCGTTCTGGTTGAAAAAGTGTTTCAGCTGTAGGTTGTCCTGATAGGTGTAGGTAATTTTGGCTGCACCCATGGAGCTGTAATCAAGCAGAATCCCGTTGCGGTTATACTCAACTGATACCAGTCTTTTCTGGTCATCTACTGTGATTTTGTAATTGTTTACTGTTTTTGCATCCTCTGCGCTCAGCGGATAAGCGCCCCTTTCCAAATCCCAGGGGGTTTCGCTGAACAAGAGGGTCCGGTAATAACTGACATTTGTTTGCTCAACCGCTGCCGGTTTGGGCTTACAGGAGTTCATGCCGGTAACCAACAGACCAGCGGCCATCATAATTAAAACTAATTTTCTCAAGATCATGGTTTTTTTAATTGTTTAAAATTCAAATATAAGTGAAACAATGTTTTGTGTTCCTGGTTCACACGAAAGAGAAAAATTCCATTTACCACAGATTTAGCTGTAATTCATTCATTCTGAATGTTTTTCTGTGAAATGGCGATATTCCGAATTCTTTTATTGCTTTTCTGTGGAAAACAGTAGGATAGCCTTTGTTTTGGGTCCAGCCAAATTGGGGAAAATCCCGGTGGAGCGTTATCATCATCTCATCCCGGTGGGTTTTGGCCAACACCGAAGCGGCTGCAATGGAAAGGAAGCGGGCATCGCCTTTGATCAGACAGGTATAGGGAATCTCTGTACTGTTCCGGAAACGGTTACCGTCGATCAGGAGGTGTTGAGGAATGATTTTTAGTTTACGTATAGCTCTATTCATCGCCAGTATGCTGGCATTCAATATGTTGATGTCGTCAATCTCTTCCGGGGAAGCCTCAGCTACGGCCCAGGCCAGTGCATTGGCTTCAATAAAGATGCGCAACTGATCACGGACTTTTGCGGAAAGTTGTTTTGAATCGTTCAACAGGGGGTGTTCGAAATCATCCGGCAAAATCACTGCAGCAGCGACCACCGGCCCAGCCAGGCATCCACGGCCCGCCTCATCACATCCAGCCTCCAGGCAGCCTGATTTAAGATAAGGCCGTAATTGTACCATTTTGCCGTCCATTTTCCATCATTCCATCGTTCCATTGTTCCATCGTTCCATCATCCATTCTTCCCTCATTCCATTTTACTTCCATAGAGTACTTTTTCCACACTTTCCCAAAGTAAATTAGCTGTCTTTTCCCAGCTGAACTTGTCTTTCTGCTTGTTGCCTTTTTCGATCAGCGTTTTTCTGAGCGCTTCATTGGCGCTGATTTTCTGCATAGCCCAGGCAATCTGGGAGGGCTTTTCAGGATCGGCATACAGGACAGCATCTCCGCCCACTTCAGAAAGAGAAGTGGTAAATGAGCAAATGACCGGCACTCCTGCCGACATGGCTTCGACCACCGGAATACCAAAGCCCTCGAAAAAAGGCACAAAAGTCAGGGCCAACGCCGCCCCAAGCACCTTTCTCAGTTCTTCCACCGGAATCCTTCCGGTAAAAACCACCTCGTTCCGGAACTCCATTTCCCGGTAAAAGTCATAAATCGGACCCGTCTTAAACATCTCTCCCCCAACAATCAACAACTTTTCGTGACCACCCGACATCCTTTTAAATTCTTCAAAAGCCCGGAGCAATCCTTCCACATTTTTCCTCGGATGCAAGGCACCGATGAAAAGGAAATAGGGGCAACCCCCGCTGTAAGTGTTCCTGACCGCTTCCTGTTCTGCACCGGGAAGGGGAGTGTAGGCCGTATTGTGTCCGTCGTACACCACATCCACCTTATCTCCCCGGATTCCGAAGCTGTTTATGATGTCATTTTTGGAATACTCCGACACTGTTGCAATCCTTGTCGCAATCCTGGCAAATTTAGGGAAGTACCAGTTGTAATACAATGAAGTCAGCCGCGGAAGATCTTTGGGACGATGGATAAAGTTCAGGTCATGGATGACGGTAAACTGGGGAACATCTGTTTTTGTTGAAAGATACCCGTCAGGAGAAAGAAAGAGATCGGCCTTAATTTTCCGGAGCACCGATGGGATCCTGTATTCAAACCAAAGGTACCACAACAGGGGATGCCGGGTTGGCGGGGATAATACCAGCGGGGTCACATTTGCAGAAAAAACAAACTGCGGGTCGTAGGATCTGTCAAAAATGAAATAGTACTGATGCTCAGGATGCCTGACCGTTATCCTTTTCAGGGTTTCATAGGTAAACCAACCGATACCTTCCAACCGGTTCTTTAACAGCAGCCTGGTATTAACGGCGATGATCATGTTTTGCAGTCGTCTAACGGGTGTTAAAAGTACAAAGTATGTACAAAAAATTCTATTTTTAACGTCCGAAATAAATCATTCATCATTTTGAGGCGAAAGTTTGTCACCAATTTACTGCTGCTGATTTCCCTGAACCTGTTAATCAAACCTTTCTGGGTGCTGGGTATAGACCGGACGGTTCAGAATGTTGTCGGTGCTGAAAGCTACGGACTGTATTTTGCCTTGTTCAATTTTTCCATAATTCTCAATATCCTGCTCGATATCGGGATAACCAATTTTAACAACCGGAACATTTCCCAGCATACTTTCCTGGTTAAAAAGCACGTGTCCAACATCATCGGGCTTAAATTGATTCTGGCGGTTATTTACGCCCTTATTTGCCTGATTACAGGCGCTGTGATCGGCTATAACAGAGTTCAGTTTCACCTGCTTCTGTTTTTGATCCTGAACCAGTTTCTGATCTCCTTTACCCTGTACCTTCGTTCCAACATCAGCGCCCTTCAGTTTTTCCGGACCGACAGCCTCTTGTCTGTGCTCGACAGGACCCTGATGATCATCATTTGTTCTGTGCTGCTTTTTACCAACGTCACGGGGGGTATTTTCAGGATAGAATGGTTTGTATATGCCCAAACGGCAGCCTATTTACTCACCATGCTGATAACCCTCAGCATTGTCCTGACTAAAACAGGGAAGATCTCTATCCGGATCAACAGGCAGTTTTACCTGGTATTTCTCAAAAAATCTTATCCATATGCCCTGTTGATTTTGCTGATGGCTTTTTATAACCGCATTGATTCCGTGATGCTGGAGCGCTTGCTTCCAGACCCGCTGGGAAAACAACAGGCTGGCATCTATGCGCAGGCTTTCCGGTTGCTGGATGCCGTTTCCATGTTCGGCGCGCTGATGGCCGGATTGCTGCTGCCGATGTTTTCGGGTATGATCAAAAGGAAGGAGGCGCTCGGATCCATGATCCAACTGGCATTTGTTCTGCTGTTTGTACCAGCCATCGTTATCGCCGTTTCCACCCTCTTTTACAGCCGTGAGATCATGGAATTGCTGTATCATTCCCACATTGACGATTCTGTCAATATGCTCGGGCTTCTGATGACTGGTTTCCCCGGAATTGCCTTAACCTATGTTTTCGGAACATTGCTGACTGCAAACGGAAGCCTTAAACACCTGAATATAATGGCTTTTCTGGGAATGTTGCTCAATATTGCACTGAATCTTATCCTGATTCCTACCCTGTACGGTAAAGGATCAGCAATCGCCAGTATGGTAACCCAACTGGCAACAGGAATAGCGCAGCTGGCCATTTCCATCTGGCTGTTCAGGATCAGAATCAATTTCCCCTTTGTTTCAAAACTGCTGATTTTTGCCATTATGGTCATTCTGGCAGCTTCCCTTTCCCGCCTTATGGATAACCGGCTCGCCGGGTACCTCCTGACTATTGCTCTTGGAGGTGTTTTTGCCCTTTCCCTGAGGCTGATCCAACCGAAGGAGTTTTTCCTTCTCTTTAAAAAAGAACCATGAACTCAAAACCTACCATTGAGGAGCTTCACAATCCTGAGATTTTTGAACTTTTTGCTTCCGTGGAACAAAAAAGAATCAAAGATTTTGTCTTACAACAGGTAATGTCTGATAAAAAATTGATCCCAGTGTACATGGTTTATCAGACCTTGCTTTTTTTGGCAGGAATCTTCTTTTTTACACGCTCCGTTGTTTTGGCTTACAAAGGCAATCCATATTATTTGCTCTATATGGCAGGCGCTGTGATTTTCAGCCTGACCTTCCTGGTGGTTATCCACGAACTGTTGCACGGAACTGCCCTGAAACTGGCAGGCGCTCCCAAAGTTGCCTTTGGCGGCATTTTGTCTAAATTCATATTTTTTGCAGAAGCTGATCGTTTTATTATGGATAAAAAAACCTTCCTGCTGGTGGCTTTTACCCCCCTTGTGGTCATCAAACTGCTGACTATTGCAGGCATTATTCTCTTCTTTACTGTACCTGCGCTCTATTTCTTTCTTGGAGTCATGGTTGTTCACAGTTTCTTCTGTTCAGGGGATGTCGCCCTTGCTACCATCTTCTACCGGTTTCCCGGACGTGATACCTATACCTACGACCATTCCGGTGAAAAGAAATCCTATTATTTCGTAAAAAAAATGTAGAGACGGACGATCGTCGCCTCTACATTTTTATAAATAATGATAAAATGGTAATTATATATTTTATATTTGTACCCTGAAAAGAATGGTAGTTGAATTCAAATTATAAGTTGTTATGTCTGAAATAATCAATAATTCCACAGAAAGGAAAAAGAAGCTTAAAGAGCTGATCCTGAAGCTCCACCAGGGAGAAACCCAGGAAAACGTAAGGAATGAATTGTTGCTGAGTTTAAGCCGGATCCCCTATGGTGAAGTGGTGGAAGTGGAGCAGGAGCTGATCAGTGAAGGGCTTCCGGAGGAAGAAGTGCTGAATCTGTGTGATGCCCATTCCGCGGTTTTGAACGGTCAGGTGGATCTCTCCGGGCTGGTGCCGGTTCCGGCCGGGCATCCTGTGGATGTGTTCCGGAAGGAAAATGCTGAATTGCTGAAACTCACCCGGCAGATCGAAGAACTGTTGGTTCAGGTGGTTTATGCCGGAGAGGAGCAGATTCCGGATCTCGTCATGAAACTACGGGGGGGATTTAATACCCTGTGGGATGTGGACAAGCATTACCAACGCAAGGAGTATTTGCTTTTTCCCTATCTGGAAAGGGATGGGATAACCGGCCCTCCCAAGGTGATGTGGGGCAAGCACGATGAGATCAGGGAACTGGTGAAAGGGAGCATGGAATTGTTGCAAACGGATGAGATCAGCAAAGAGGAGTTGCTGGCCAGCGCCGATATTGTGCTGGAACCTGCCCTGCGTGGTGTTGAGGATATGACCGGCAAGGAAGAGCAAATCCTGTTTCCCATGGCCCTTGAAAAGTTAAGTGAGGCCGATTGGTATGCCATCAGCAACCAGTCGCTCGAAATCGGTTTCTGCCTCTATGATCCGCCGGTCAACTGGAAGCCTGATGGGGTGACAGCCGAACTGACTGTTGCTAAATCCGGTAATTTCATTCAACTGCCTTCCGGAAGTTTTACTGCGGAAGAATTGCTGGCCTTGCTGAATACCTTGCCGGTTGACCTGACCTTTGTGGACCGGAACGATAAGGTGAAGTATTTTTCCCAGAGTTCAGAGCGGATTTTTCAGCGCAACAGGGCTATCTTAAACCGGGATGTGCGGTATTGCCATCCTCCGGGAAGTGTCCATATTGTGGACAAGATCCTGGAAGATTTCAAAAGTGGCCGTCAGAACCGTGCTCCTTTCTGGATCAAAATGGGAGGGAAATTTGTCCATATTGAATACTTTGCCCTGCGCAATGAACAGGGGGAATACCTCGGAACCCTTGAAGTTTCCCAGGATCTGACCCATTACCGGTCATTGGAGGGAGAACAGAGAATATTATCTTATAAATAATTGGAACATGAGTGAAAAGCTGATTATAACGCCAAAAACCAAAGTATTGCAGTTGTTGGAGAATTATCCGGAACTGGAAGATTACCTGATATCCATTGTGCCGGCATTCAAAAAACTAAAAAATCCGGTATTGCGCAAAACTGTTGCACGAATCGCTACTTTACAGCAGGCAGCAGCCATAGGGAACATCAAAACGGAAGAGCTGATCAATCAACTGCGGAAGCAGGCAGGACAGGATGTTTTTTCGGAAGAATCCGGAAGCCGCTATAACCTTGCCAGGCCAGCCTGGTTCTCCCCGGAAAAGGTTACCACCACCTTTGATGTCCGGGAGATGCTGGCAGCCGGGGAACATCCGGTAGCTAAAGTGATGGATGACCTAAAAAAGCTGGAAGAAGGGGCAGTCTATGAACTGTTGGCGCCATTCCTGCCTGCGCCGCTGATCGATAAAGCGGTTGGTCTGGGCGCTGATTATTGGGTAGTCCAGGACGCTGAGGATGTTTTCCGGGTGTATTTCGTCAAGTAAGCAGAGACGCCGCACGCGGCGTCTCCGACGGGATGACAGACGCCGCCCGCGACGTCTGTATAAAGAGACGCCGCCCGCGGCGTCT
>DAIDJX010000009.1 GCA_027451165.1 Prolixibacteraceae bacterium
CCCCCTTCCCGTCGGGGAAGAAGATGGGGTTGTCGCAGCAGGCGTTCAGCTCCGTCTCCACCACCCGGAGGGCGTCCCACAGGGTCTTTTTCACCGCGCCGTGGGCCTGGGGGATGCACCGGAGGGAATAGGGATCCTGCACCCTGTCGCAATTGGCATGGGAGGCTATGATTTCCGAACCTTCCAGGAATCGGTGCATCCGGGCAGCCACATGGATATTTCCCTTGTACGGCCGGGTGCGGTGAAGCGCTTCGTGGAAAGGCATTTCGGAACCGGTCAGGCCTTCCAGCATCATGGCGGCGATGAGGTCGGCATGGGAAAGACAATTGTGCAGCTCATCCACCAGCCTGACGGCATGGGACAGCATAAACTGGGTGCCATTGATCAGGGCAAGTCCCGCTTTGGGTTCAAGGTGCAGCGGCGCTACGCCCAGTTCTCTTTCAATACCTCACCGGCTTGCTGGATGGAATTCTTCCGGAACACTTTTCCTTCGCCGATCAGGGGGAGGAAAAGGTGGGCCAGTGGCGCCAGGTCGCCCGATGCGCCTACAGAACCCTGTTCCGGAACAACCGGAATAATATCCTCCTGAATATGCCAGAGAATCCTTTCAATCACTTCCGGGCTGACCCCGGAATATCCCCTGGCCAGGGCATGGACCTTCAGGATCAGCATAAGCTTTGACAACTCTTTATCAATGGGTTGGCCTACACCGACACTGTGGCTGAGCAGGAGGTTCCGCTGCAGTTCCCCGGTATCTCTCCGGTCAATGACAGTGGTACAGAGCGGGCCAAATCCGGTATTGATGCCGTATATAGCCTTCGTACCCTCCGCAATGTCCAATACCACATCATGGGATAAACGGATAAGACGTCCTGTTTCTTCCGTTACTGTTCCCTTTAACCGGCCTCCCAGTATCTGCAGGGCTTTCCCGGCAGTCAGTTGATCACTTCCCAGCCTGAACATAGCAATGTACTTTTCAGACAAAGGTAGTTCATTCTGGCTGAACAGAAACTGAGGAAAGTCAAGTGTAATAGTTTTATTGAGGGTCTGGAATTGTCTCCTGAGGGTATTCCTTTTCCCATTTGGCAACGACCACTGTGGCCAGGCAGTTGCCGATGACATTGACGGAGGTGCGGGCCATGTCCATCAGTTCGTCAATTCCGAGGATAATATACACCGGCCAGATGGGAAGTCCGAAGCTGGCTGCTGTGGCCATCAGGATCACCAGTGAGGCCCGGGGTACTCCGGCAACCCCTTTGCTGGTCAGCATCAGGGTGAAAATGATCAGGAGCTGTTTGTCTAAGGGGAGGTGGATGCCACTGATCTGCGCCACAAAAATGGTGGCCAGCGACAGGTATAGGGTGGTTCCATCAAGGTTAAAACTGTAGCCGGTGGGCATCACAAAGGCAACAATTTTCCGGGGAATTCCGAATTCCTCCAGTCTTTCCATGGCCAGGGGAAGCGCCGATTCCGAGCTGGTAGTAGCAAAAGCCAGGGCTACCGGTTCTGAAATGGTTTTCACAAATTTCCTGACCGGAATCTTAAAGATCAAGGCAATGGGGAGAAAGACGCCAAAAATAAGAATGATGAGCGACACATACAGGGTAGCCAGCAACTTGAACAGGTTCACAAAGATATCCAGTCCCATGTGCCCGATGCTGTATGCAATGGCCGCAAAAACCGCCAGCGGGGCAAAGTACATCACGGTGGAGGTGAACTTAAACATCACCTCTGCCAGTGCTTCTGTGAAATTGATCACTGGCCGGCGGTATTTCTCCTTAACCATTGCGGTGGCTATTCCGAATAGTATGCTGAAGACCACGATTTGAAGTACATGCCCTTCAAAGACCGCTTTGGCGATGTTTTCCGGGAAAACATGAAGTATGATGTCTGTTCCTTTCAGGGCGGTGACTGTCGGGATTTCCGTGTGAGCCATTGACGCAGGTACTTCCACTCCCATGCCCGCCTTGCTGAGGTTGATGGCCAGTACGCCAATAAGTAAGGCAATTGTCGAAACGATCTCAAAATAGACCAGCGATTTCCAGCCCATCCGGCCTACCTGTTTCAGGTTGGAATGCCCGGCGATACCCACCACGATGGTGGCAAAAAGCAAGGGTGCAATGATGGTCTTGATCAACCGGAGAAAAATCTGGCTTACCACGTTCATGTGAACACCGATTTCAGGGAAATCATGCCCGAATTCCGCCCCCAGCAACATGCTGATCAAAATCCAGGTAGTGAGAGATTTTTTCCGGATGGCATACCAGACCAGGGTTCCCATGAACAGCCAGCGAAGGATCATTAATAGTGTGCTATTGATCGCTGCCAGCCGGTAATGGTCCAGAACAGTGAGGATGGAGACTGTGGTCAGCAGTGTCAGAAAAGACAGGAGTAACCATAACCGTTGTTTTGATCTTTCTTTTAAAGCATTCATAGATAATCAGTTAGGTATTCTGTCAAAGCTTTCTGTTTGTAATTGAAAAAGACAAAATTAACATTTTTGTTCTTCGTGATAATATCTTTTCTACCTACTGAACAATTTGACCGGCCGTGAACTATTTTTGTCCGGTTTTACCGATTTCACATGACCATATTCAGATTATTTGACAAATATATTTCGAAGGGTAAAAAGCTGGGAATTCTTGGTACCATGATAAACCGGCTTTTTTTGACCTTCACCCTGGCCTTGTTTGTCCTGTGCATTTATGATATTGGTTTTTCACAGCTGCAGGATTTGGATTCACTGTATCATAATACCCTGTTTAAGATACTTTTCCCGACGTCCGGCCTTCTTTACCTGATCCGGTCTATTTTACTGACCGACCGGTCAATGGGATGGAAAGTATTTATTACCAATTCTTTCCTGGGAATCTTGCTCCTATTGCTCTTTGTTTCCCGTTTCGTGTTGGGGGGCGCCCATTTTTTCAGGCCCCTGTTCCATAACTTCACCATATTCCATCTTCTCACCTTCTTCCTTTTTATATTGGAAGTATCGAGGCTGCGACTTGACAAACTAATGCGTCTCTTCAACCCGGCTCAGTTGTTCATGGTCAGTTTTGCCTTTATTATTTCCTGCGGTGCTTTTTTGTTGATGATGCCTCAGGCAACGGTAATACCCATTTCTTTCACTGAGGCATTTTTCACCTCGACCAGCGCTGTGTGTGTGACCGGACTGGTGGTAGTGGATACGGCTACCAGGTTCACTGCTCTTGGAAAACTGATCATTTTAGGCCTGATCCAGGTGGGCGGGATCGGTGTGGTGACCATCACCAGTTTTTTTGGATTCTTCTTCAGGGAAACCTCCTCTTTCAGGGAGCAGATGCTGCTCCGCGATTACCTGAGCGAGGAAAGTTATGCCGGGATTTTAAAAACCTTGATCAAAGTAATACTTCTGACTTTCCTGATCGAAGGAATTGGAGCGCTGATCATATTTTTCACCCTTGAACCCGGGATTCTTGGTTCAACCGGGGCTAATATCCGCTTTTCCATCTTCCATTCCATTTCCGCTTTCTGTAATGCAGGGTTTTCCACGCTGACCGACAACCTTTGGGATGTCAGGGTCAGGGAAAATCATTTTCTTCATATCTCGGTTGCCAACCTTATTGTTTTGGGAGGCCTTGGTTTTCCTGTTTTTCTGAACATCTACAGTTATCTTAAAACACAGGTTACCTGGCTGAAAGACTGGTTTAAGTCAGGAAAGCCCTATGTTCACAGAGTAGGGATGATCACCTTCAATACAAAAATGGTAACCATAACTACTGTAATATTGTTGTTTTTCGGAACCCTGGCCTTCTATTTTCTGGAATTCAATCAAACCCAGCATGGGGTAAGTACCTTCGGAAAATTGAGCATGTCTTATTTCATGAGTGTAACCCCAAGAACTGCCGGATTCAACAATGTGAATATGGAAGCGATTACCAAAGCCTCCATGGTGGTACTGATTTTCCTGATGTGGATCGGTGCTTCCCCGGTATCTACCGGGGGCGGGATCAAAACCAGCACCTTCAGTATCGCCCTGTTGAATATTTTGCGTATCATCCGGGGGAAAAGCCATATTGAAGTTATGCACCGTGAAATTCATGAGTATTCGGTAAACAAAGCCTTTTCAATAATTTTTGTGTCGCTTTTGCTCATTGGATCAGGATCATTTGCCATTTTCCTGATTGACGGACAATTCGGATTACTCCGGATCGTTTTCGACTGTTTCTCCGCATTCAGTACCGTTGGTTTATCCATTAATCTAACGCCATTGCTTTCTGACCCGTCAAAGTGGATTTTAATCTCCCTGATGTTTCTTGGCAGGATGGGGATGATGACCCTGTTGCTTTCTTTATCCAGGAGATCTTCCACTGATAAACTGTACAGATATCCAAAAGAGAATTTGATTATTACCTAATAAAATATTTAGCCATGAATTTTGTAGCCATCGGACTGGGAAATTTTGGGGCTTCCCTGGCAAAAACACTGACCTCCATGGGGCATGATGTATTGGGTGTGGACATCAGCCATGAAAAAGTTGAGTTTTTCAAAGATGTGATTGCCAACACCATATGCCTGGATGCCACCGATCCGCATACCCTGAAATTGTTGCCATTGAAAGAAGCTGATGCTTTCGTGGTCTGCATCGGCGATGATTTCGGTGTGTCCGTGAAGATTTCGGCGCTGTTGAAAAAACTGGGCGTTAAGAAAATCATCAGCAGGGAAAGTTCGTCCATTCACCTCACCGTACTCAATTCCCTGGGGGTGAAAAATACAATTAATCCGGAATGGGAGTCGGCAAGGGTATTGGCTCAACTGCTGACCTTACCCGGGATCCACAACCTGTTCAGCATTACGGAGACCCTGAAAATGGTTGACCTTACTGTTCCCGAATTTATGGTCGGAGAGAAATTCTCTCCTATGGCTTTTAAGGAAAATACCCATTTGAAAATTGTTGCGCTGAAGAGGGAAAGCAAAATTCTCTATTCCTCCTCTCAACCAAGAGAAGATCAGGATGTTGCAGATTTGGTTTACTTGCCTGAAGATATTCTGGTATTGATTGGTGAAATTAAAGACATCCGGAAATTCATCCGGGGATAGGAATTTCCAGCTCATTTGGCAACTGGTGTCATTGCGCTGTTTTTTTCCGCAAGATCTGAAGAGCACATAAGTAACCGCCGTAAATTGCCCCGCTGAATCCTCCTCCGGTTTTCCCCCAGGCGGATGCAAACCAGAGATTTTCAGGCAACATGGAGATGTCTATGGATTTTTTATCCGGAGTCTGTGCAAATCCGTAAACTGCCCCTTCAGGATTAAGGGTATAACGGCTACAGGTGTATGGAGTACCAACTTCCATGTATTCAATATTTTCAGAAATACCCGGAATCATTTTTTCAAGCCTGGCAGTAATGATGGCGGCTACTTCAGCCTTTTTCATGAGGTAGGTTATCCGGTCCATACCTGTCCAATTTTTCAAATAGTCGACGCAGCATACCGCTGCCACACTTTTCCCTTCCGGGGCAAGTCCGGAATCAAGCTGGCTGTAATCGGTGAAAATAAAACTGCGCCTTTGGTAATCATCCGAATTGTTGAACAGAATATCTCTTTGGGAACGAACTGAGTCATCAAATATCGCTGCAGAATAGCAGGCATATCCCAAATCCTTCAAACTGCGTTTGAAGCCGTAGTAAACTGTCAGCAACGAAGCGCCTGTTTTAAGCCTGGAGATTTCTTTACGGAAGTTTTCTCCAGGTGTGTCGGGCAGCATATCAGCAACCCTGGGCATGGAATTGTTGGCAATAACCATCCTTGCCTGGGCAGTCTGCAAGTCAGTTCCCCGCTTGTTTTTTTGCTGAAATGTGACTCCTTTCACCTGATTGTCTCCGGTAATAATTCCGGTCACCAGGTGGTTCAGTTTTACCTCTCCGCCATGTTCCCTGATGTAACCTGTCAGGTAATCAGAAAGCTGCTGGGAACCACCCTTAATAAAACTGGCTCCGCCTCTGTAATAACTGCCCTGGGAAATGGTGTAATAGGCTAAGGAAAGCGTATAGGGATCATCATGGAAATAGCCCAGGTTGCCCAGGAGAATCAGTTTCAGATCTTCCTCCCGGATAATGGAATCCAGAAATTCTCCGATGCTGCTGTCCTCCCCTTTGAATACTTCTCCGGTGGGTTTCAGAAGCTGTTCAAAATATGCCTGGATACCTTTGGCCTCCCCGGGAAAGAGTTGGGTCAGCACCCGGGTGGCCAATGCCGGATCGTGGGGAATGGTGACCTTCACCCTGCCGTTCAGAAAATGGTAAAAGTCAGGAACAGGAACGAACCGGACATTGCCGGACACACCGAGATCCTTGAAAATCTTCATTTTCATATCTCCCGGTGCCGGGCCATCCATCTCATGAAGTCCCACTTCAAGGGTAAATTCTCCCCTTTTAAAAGTGGTGGCATATCCGCCCGGACGGTCATGCTGCTCAATGACCAGCACTTTTTTGCCTTCTTTCGCGAGCTTGGCCCCGGCAGTTAATCCTCCCAACCCGGCACCAATTACAATGACATCATAATTCATATCATATATTTAAACCACTTTATACTTTAATTTTTACTCTTCAGGAATCGGATATCTTTTGAATTCTTTGTTCCGGTCAAACAGATAGCGGTAGGTGATGTAATTTTTTACCGGTACACTCCCGATGGCCACAAAAATTTTCCTCATTTTCGGATTGAAATCAGCCACCCAGGAAAACTCGACTTCCGTATAATGTGGTTTTTTTCTGAAAACTTCCTGGACCTTACGTATAAAGGCTGATTCAATGCCGTGATTCTGAAAAGCGGGGATGACCCCCATCAGCAATCCTTTTGCCCTGGTCATGGTATTTCTTTTTTTGAGCCAAAGGAATTTTAGAAGGCTTATGGGATCGAGTTTTCCGTTCAGCTGTTTCAGTATCTGGTTCAGGTCCGGGAACATCAGGTAAATTCCGATGGGTAAGCCCTTGTGATAAGCGATCCATATAAATTCTTCATCCACAATAGGTTTTGCTTTTCTCAGGGTATTCCTGATGTATTCCACTTTCAGGGGTTCAAAATTCTTTTTGAAGGAACTCCAGGCCTGGTTAAAGGCTTCGGCAAAATCGCGGGACAATTCCTCCTCCTTTTTCCAGCTGAAATGACGGAATTCATAATCCGGTTTCTGAAGTATCCAGGTGGCAATTTTATCGATTCTTTCAGGGAAGGGTTTGGTAATGTCCAAATGAAAACCCTCCATTTTGTAATATACCTGAAAGCCATATGTTTCAAATAACTGTTGATAGTAAGGAGGATTGTAGGGAACATCGAAGGATGGATGGGTAAAACCATTGACGAGTAAGCCCCAGAATTTATCGGTTTCCCCGAAATTAATGGGGCCGTCCATGGCTTCCATTCCCTTTTCCTTCAGCCATTCCTGTGCTGTCGTAAAGAGCAGGTTGGCTGCTTCCTGGTCGTTGATACATTCGAAAAATCCGATTCCACCTGTGGGCTGGTCCCAGGAATTGGCCAGGTTATAGTCAATGAAAGCCGCAATCCTTCCGGCAGGTTTGTTCCGGTCGTCGGTCAATACCCATCTTTCAACCACTCCGTGTTGGAAATAGGTGTTTCTGAGGGGGTTGAAAACCTCCATAATGTCATTGTCCAATGGACAAACCCAGATGGGATCATTTCTGTAGATGATCCGGGGGACATCCAGGAAAAGCCTGTTTGTTTTCCGGTTACTTACGTTTTGTAATTTCATAGGTTTACAGATATAGCTTGCGATGAGAAAACCGGATCGGGATAAATCAGTTTTTCATGAAAATCTGGTCTATCAGTTCCTTGTATTTCTCCTGGATAAACAGCCTTTTCAGTTTTAAGGTGGGGGACAATTCACCTGATGCCGGGGTCCATTCATTGGGTACCAGCCTGATCCTGTGGATTCGCTCAACAGGATTTAATTTTTTATTCAGTTTTTCCACTTCGGAAGAAAAGATAGCCTGGACAGCAGGTAATCTGATCAATTCTTCATTTCCGGATACCGTAATTTTTTCCGTTTTTTTCCATTCCTCCAGAACCCTGAAATCCGGAGAGATCAGGGCACTCGGAAATTTCTGATGCTCTCCGATGACCATGATTTGGTCGATGTAAGGGGATTCCCTGAATATGTTCTCAATTAACTGTGGCGCGACGAATTTGCCATTGGAGAGTTTGAAGATCTCCTTTTTGCGGTCGGTGACCATCAGAAATTTGCCTTCTTCCAGGTGCCCGATGTCTCCGGTGCAGAACCATCCGTCTTCCGTAAAGGCTAATCTGGTCAGTTCAGGATCTTTGAAGTAGCCCGGTGTCACATTGGGTCCCTTGCAAAGAATCTCCCCATCGTCTTCAATTTTGATTTCCACGCCTTCAATGGTGGTTCCTACCGATCCAAGTTTCACTTCCCCTTTCTCCGTGCCGTTTATGGTTATGATGGGTGAAGTTTCTGTAAGGCCATACATGTTGATGATCTTAATCCCGGCGGCCCAGAAAATCCTTTCCAGGTACTGGGGCAGGCTGGCGCCTCCGCATCCGGCAATTTTCACGTTTCCACCGAGCGCCTGACGCCATTTGCTGAACACCAGCCTGTCGGCCAGCTTCAGTTTTTGTTCATAGAACCAGCCGTTTTCCCCGAAGGGTTTGTATTTCAGTCCAAGTTGTACTGCCTGAAAAAAGATTTTCTTTTTTATGCCGGTCAGTTTGTTCCCCTTGGCAATAATTACGCTGTAAAATTTCTCGATGATCCGGGGTACTGCATCGAAACCTTCCGGTTTTATTTCAGCCATATTGGCGGCAATGGTTCCCATGTTTTCCGAATAGTAAATCCCGGCCATGCTGTATTGAGTCTGGTAATTACCCAACCTGCCCCCTACATGGCAAAGTGGAAGAATACTCAGGTATTTGTCTTCAGGCTTAAGTTTGAATATTTTGGCTGCACTCAGAAAATTGCTGACCAGATTCCGGTGAGTCAGCATTACTCCTTTGGGATTACCCGTGGTGCCAGAAGTATAAATGAGCGTCACCGGGTCATCCGGAGAAATTGCATCCCTAATCAATGCTGCCTTACCTTTGTATTGTTCCAGGTTTTTTCTTCCGATATCAATGATCTCCTTCCAGTTTCTTATGCCGGGAATGGTGTCGAATGAAAAAAGCTCCAACGGGGACTCAATTTTCTCAAGGGCGGATTTAACATGGCTGACGATTCTTGTGTCCCCAACCAGGATAATTCTGGTTTCACTGTGGCTGATGATTTTCTGGTACTCATCGGGCCGGAGGGAAGTGAAAACAGGGACATGGATGATACCAGCCATGGCCATTCCCATATCCACGAAATTCCATTCAGGCCGGTTGTTGGTCACCGACATGATTTTATCTCCCTTTCCAAGCCCCAAAGCGAGAAGGCCGTAACAAAAAAGGTGAGACATCTCCACATAATCAGATGAGGAATATTTTTTCCAATGTCCGTTTTGTTTGATACAAAGGGCATTTTCTTTTTCAGGTTGACTTTCGTAACGGGCGAGCAGATCAAAAGTTCTTTCCAGTTTCATAAATAAACACTTGATTAAGAATAATTTACTGACAAATAACCCTGTTTGCGGAAGATTGTCAGGCTGCCGACTTTTTAAAGATAGGGATTATTTTCACAAGAGAGCTTAAATACAGGAGTGAAGACAACAGATGGTATTGAAGATTAAACTGATCAGAAACCCGGAAACGGATGAATCCTATGCGCTTTTTTATTACCTTTAAGCTGAAAATTCCTATCATGAATTTCAATAAACCTTTTACTATGGAAGAAAAATTATTCAGAATAATTGATGAAGGAGATGCAGGAAAGCGTGACCGCCGTACCTTTCTGAAAAAGCTGGCCTTGCTGACAGGCAGTACTGCTGCTGCCATGACCATTTTACCTGTTCTGAACGATGAGACGGTGACAGCCGCTGAAAAGAAGCAAAAAGTGATTCAAATTCTGGAAGAGATGACCACCTATCCTGTAGAGACGGGAGAAATGAAGGCTTTTATGGCCAGGCCTTCAAAAGGGAAGAAATTCCCGGCTGTTATTGTTATTCATGAAAACCGGGGATTGGTCCCGCATATCCAGGAAGTCACGCGACGCATGGCCCGGGAGGGTTTCCTTTCCCTGGCGCCGGATGCGCTTTCCCCGGTAGGGGGTACCCCTGCGGATGTAGCCAATGCCGGAGAATTGTTCGCCAAGCTGGACAACAAGCAAACAGTTAAAAACTTTGTGGCCGCAGTTCAGTACCTCAAAACCCATCCATTATCCAACGGAAAGGTGGGTTGTACCGGGTTTTGCTGGGGTGGGGCCATGACCAACCAGGTGGCGGTCAATTCACCTGACCTGGATGCGGCAGTTCCCTATTACGGAAGGCAGCCGGAACCTGAAGAGGTTGCTAAAATCAAAGCGCCTTTGCTGGCCCATTATGCGGAAAATGATGAAAGAATCAATGCCGGGATTGAAAAATTTGAGGAAGCTTTGAAGAAGAACAACAAGGAATACCAGATTTTCACCTATCCGGGCACCGGTCATGCTTTCAACAACGACAGCAATCCGCAGCGATACAATGAGGCTGCAGCCAAATTAGCCTGGAGCCGTACCGTCGAATTCTTCCGGGAAAAACTGAAATAAGTGAAAGATCGTTTGAGCCGTCATTCCATGCCAGCCTCAAATCCTTTGTAATGTAACCTTTAACCTTAATTTATGGATTGGAATCATTTACTTACATCCGGGAGGCTCGGCAAGGGCGAAGAAAAGAAAAGCGGGTATGGAAATGAAGTCCGCAGTCAGTTTCAAAGAGATTATGACCGGATTATTTTCTCATCAGCTTTCAGGCGCCTTCAGAACAAAACCCAGGTATTTCCCCTGCCGGGAAGGATTTTTGTGCACAACCGGCTTACCCATACCCTGGAAGTGGCGAGTGTCGGGCGATCATTGGGAAATTCCCTGGCGGAAATGCTGTTCAGGGAAAGCTACATTTCTGAACCGTCACTTTTATCCAACATTGGTTCGGCTGTCTCTGCCGGCTGTCTGGCCCATGATATGGGGAATCCTCCTTTTGGCCATTCCGGAGAAGCAGCCATTGCTCATTTTTTCCTTTCCGGGCCTGGGAACAGCCTTAAAAGTGAACTGTCTGATGCGGAGTGGCTCGATTTTACCCACTTCGACGGGAATGCCAATGCCTTCCGGCTGCTGACCCATCCCTTCCGTGGAAAAAGGGAGGGAGGTTTTGCGTTGACCTACACTTCGCTGGCATCCATCGTAAAATATCCCTTCGAATCTACCGCTGCCACCACGCAGAAATTCGGTTTTTTCCAGAGCGAAAAGGAAACCTGGAAACAGATGGCGCAGGAGATGCAGATTCCGGTCATTTCGGAAAATCCGCTCTCCGGATGCCGTCATCCGCTGGTTTACCTGGTTGAGGCTGCCGATGATATCTGTTACCAGATCATGGATGTGGAAGATGCCTTTAAGCTGGGCATTCTGGGATATGATACCACCCGTGAATTACTGATGGCCTTTCACCGCCATTCCTCAAAAAGCAAGCTGAAGGAGATGGATAAAACGCTGAAGGAGGTCAGCGATCCCAATGAACAGATCAGTTACCTCAGGGCAGGCGTCATCGGCAAACTGACCAGGGAGTGTTCAGCTGTCTTTGCCCGGAACCAAGGGGCCATTCTTGACGGCACATTCAAAGGATCTTTACTGAAGAACATTGATCAGGAGCTTCTGGATGCGATGAAAATCGTTCAGGATGTTTCTTTTGATGAAATTTATAATCACCGGACCGTTGTTGAAATTGAAATTGCCGGGTATAAAATCCTGGGTACCCTGCTGGAAGAGTTCACGGGTGCATTGATGGATCCATCCAATCCGCTGAGCAGGAAAATACTCATGCTGATCCCGAAACAATATCATCAGGCTACGGATTCCACTTATCACAGAATCCAGACAGCGGTGGATTTCATTTCAGGGATGACCGATGTTTATGCCCTTGATCTATACAGGAAAATTAAAGGAATAAGCCTCCCCGAAATAAGGCAGTAGCCAGATAATCAACGTTTTTTGAGTGGAATTTCAAGCTGTTTGCAAACAATCTTACACATCAATTCAGATAGTTCAGGATGTCTTCCTACAGTTGACTGTTTCCCGTTTTGGGGATTTATGTAAAGGGTATGATTGGAACCTTCCCGAAGCAACAAACAGCCATTCTTTTTCAGGTGCCTTAGAAAAGTACTCCTTTTCATCATGCAAAGCTCAACCGTTCCTTAATGATTTTCCGTCCTTCATAAAGCTTTAATGTTGTTTCACGGTGAGATTCAAGGACCAAATAGAAAGCATCCAGAAGGTTTCGGTGAAGTTCTTCCAAAGTCTTTCCCTGTGAGATGACTTCCGGCATTTCCTGAATTTGCCCGACAAACCATCCATCTTCGCTCTTCTCTATAATTGCGTTAAATTCTGGCTTCATTTGTAATTATTTTTTGTAAATATAAGACAAAAAATCAATCTTATTCAGTGCCTTACCCTTCCAAAATCTTGCCCAGCAATCCTGCCCCGCCTTCTTTCCGGGGATTTCCGCTCAGAGCGACAAATTTGCTGATCAGTTTGCCGATGGGCATGCTTTGCAACCACACTTTCCCGGTTCCCCGGAGTGTAGCGAGAAAAATACCTTCTCCTCCGAAGACCATGGAACGGAGACTTCCGGCCTGTTCGATGGAATAGGTGATTTGGGGTTCAAATCCGACGATGCATCCGGTGTCAACCCGGAGGGTTTCGTTTTGCAGGGTGCGTTCTATGACTGTTCCTCCGGCATGGATAAAGGCTTTCCCGTCTCCCTCCAGGGTTTGCAGGATAAATCCTTCTCCGCCGAAAAAACCGGCGCCGAGTTTGCGGTTGAAAGTGATTGACACTTTCGTGCCCATGGCAGCACAAAGGAAAGCGTCTTTCTGGACGATGATTTTCCCTTTCATTTCCCGCAGATCCAGGGGAATGATGGTTCCGGGGTAGGGGGCGGCAAATGCCACTCTGCGTTTTCCATAGCCCTGGTTGGTGAAATGGGTGAGGAACAATGATTCCCCGGTGATGATCCTTGAGCCGGCAGCCACCAGCTTGTCGAACAATCCGGCTTTGGGATTGGTGCCGTCACCCATTTTTGCGGCGAAGGTGATGCCTTCTTCCATGTAAAGCATGGCTCCGGCCTCGGCAATAACGGTTTCCTGGGGGTCGAGTTCAATCTCCACCATCTGAATGTCTTCTCCCAGAATTCTGTAATCAATTTCGTGTGATTGCATTTTTCAAGCTGTTTATATGTTTATGAATTGGTTTATGTGTCGCTCTTTTTACTGCAATATTACATCTTTCCAAATAATTATGCAGCATGGTGAAAGGTCGGTGTTTTTTTGCGACCTTTGCAGCCTATTTCATTCAGTACATGTACAACAGCAATCAGAAAAGAGGAAATTCGGGAGGCCGTTCCCAACAAAGACAAAGACCGGCATCAGGAGGAGAGCGAAGTTTTGACCGTAAGCCCGGCAGATCAGCCGGGGAAAGCCGTATGGGTGGATTCCGCAGACCATCGGAAAGTGAAGGAGGCCGGGAAGGATCTGTCAGAGGAAGGTTTTCCTCAGGACCAAAGAGCAGCGGGAGAACCCGTTGGAGCGAGAGGGCGGCAGGGCCCGGTACAAGGCCTGTTCCCGAACAGGGTCGTCAGGAACAAAGCGGCCAGGTCAGGAGCCGGCGGCGTACCCTGGGAGAACTCCGTGCTCAGGCTTACCTACGGTCACAGGGCGAAAAACCGGCTTCCGGCTCTTCATCAAGAGGTGGTGGGAAAAAACTGGTTCTGAAAGGGGAAAAACGACCCTCCAGAGGACAGTTGCTGAGGGAATTGGGTCACTCCACCGAAAGACAGCCTTCCAGGCACAGCGTCGAAAAGGAAGAACTGATCCGGCTCAATCGTTTTATTGCCAATTCAGGGATTTGCTCCCGAAGGGAAGCCGATACCTACATAACGGCCGGTGTGGTGAAGGTGAACGGCCAGATAGTCACCGAACTGGGGACAAAAATTTCTCCCACCGATGAGGTCCGCTTTGACGACCGGCTGATCACACCAGAAAGAAAAGTATATTTGCTGCTCAACAAACCCAAGGACGTAGTCACTACCACCGATGACCCTCATGCCGAACATACCGTTATGGACCTGGTCAAAGGGGCATGTGAAGAACGCATTTATCCTGTCGGACGGCTCGACCGCAATACCACCGGATTGTTGCTGCTGACCAACGACGGGGATTTGTCCAAAAGACTGACCCACCCCAGTCATAAGGTTGAAAAGGTATACCAGGTTACCCTCGACCGGTCGGTTTCGGTCAACGACATTCAGACCATTGCCTCAGGAATAGAACTGGATGACGGTTTCATCGCCGCCGATGCATTAACCTATGTGGAAGGCCAGGATAAAGATACGGTGGGTATTGAAATTCACTCCGGAAGACACCGCATTGTCCGCAGGATCTTTGAACACCTGGGCTACCGGGTAAAAGCCCTTGACCGGGTATCCTTTGCCGGTCTGACCAAAAAGAACATACCCAGGGGTAAGTGGCGGTTCCTCACCCCCAGGGAGGTATCTTACCTTAAAATGAAGTAAAAAGCAGATTAATCTGCTGCCACTGTAATTATTTTGTAACAAGCCTTACTCATTCCATACGTTGGAAAAGGAATTTTTAGCATTAATCAGGGTAAACCAGGGTATCATCCATAAAGTAACCAATGTTTACTGTGATAATGAAGAAGACCGGAAAGATCTTTTTCAGGAAATTCTGGCTCAACTGTGGAAATCTTACCCCGGATTCCGGCAGGAGTCAAAATTTTCTACCTGGATGTACCGGATAGCCCTGAATACCGCTATTACTTCCTTTAAGAAATGGAGACGGCAGCCTGTTGCAAGCTCCGCACAGTCATTGGCGAACTTTCAAATCGCAGATGACAACAGTTCTGCAGAAACAGATGAAAACATAGCGCTCCTGAAAAGGGCGGTTTCCAGGTTGACCGGAATTGAAAAATCCATTATCCTGCTCTTTCTGGAAAATAAAAGCTATGAAGAGATTGCCGACATTACAGGAATCACCCAAAATTATGTGCGGGTGAAAATGAACCGGATCAAAACAAAACTGAAAGGTTTTATGTTGTCTGAGGAGTAAGGGTATGGGAGCAGAAGATTTAAGGGAAATATGGGGCCGGATAACGGCAGATTCTTCCGGGCAGCCTGTGCTGGATGAAAATCAGATCAGATCCATGCTGAAAAAGCGCTCAGGATCCCTGATGGAAAAGATTGATTTCAACATCAGGGTTGGTTTTGCCGTACTTCTTGGCATTGTGATGTTTATTGTGGTTTACGACCTGCTCAGCTTCACCGGACATATTTCTGATGCCAGCCTGCAGGCTTCCTTACCCCAATGGCTCCTGATGCTCGACGGCATCAGTAATTTCCTGATCCTCTCCATATTTGTCACATTCTTTCTCCACTATTTCAGGATTCGAAGGTTATGCCAGGATAACTGTGACCTGCGTCACGCCCTGATGAAAGTAATCGGCATCCTGACCATTTATCAACGGTTGTTCGTGGTGCTGCTGTTCATCATCATGATTTCCTCCATCACCGGTTTCGCAGCGGGATATTATACCAGTATTCTGGAAAATCAAACCATGGAAGGATTTCTAATCCCGGTGATCCTGTTCGGCGTGCTGGTCATTGCTTTGCTTACCTGGTTGATATTTTTGTTGCTGAGATGGATTTTCCGGAGGGTCTATGGAAATTACCTGGATCAGCTGAGAAATACCCTGGCGGAGTTGGATGAGTTGGAGTAAGGGCAAATTCATTAATTTTGACCTAAACAGTACTATGACTCTTATCAAATCTATTTCCGGCATCCGCGGCACCATCGGGGGAAAGCCCGGTGAGGGACTGAGCCCTGTTGACGTGGTGAAATTCACTGCCGCTTTTGCGGCCTGGGTGAAGTCACAACATTCAGGAATTAAAATAAAGATAGTGGTGGGCCGTGATGCCAGGATTTCCGGGCCAATGGTCAGTGCGCTGGTCATCTCCACCCTGACGGCCATGGGTTGCGATGTAACCGATATTGGAATGGCCACAACCCCCACCACTGAAATTGCCGTTACGGAAGAGAAAGCCCAGGGAGGCATCATTCTGACGGCAAGCCACAATCCCGGAAACTGGAATGCACTGAAACTGCTGAACAGGAAGGGTGAATTTATTTCCGGAAGTGACGGGGAGCTTGTGTTGAGACTGGCAGAAAATGAGGATTTCTCTTTTGCAGAAGTGGACAGCCTTGGTGAGGTTCGGTTTTCAGACTATACCCACCGCCACATAGAACTGGTCAAAGCGCTTGAGCTGGTTGATGTGGAAGCTATCCGGGCCGCCGGGTTCCGTGTGGCGGTTGATGGCATCAATTCAGTGGGCGGTCATGTGCTTCCCCTGCTGCTCCGGGAGCTTGGCGTTCAGCATGTGGTGGAGATCAATTGTACGCCGGACGGCCGTTTTGCCCACAATCCGGAACCCATTCCTGACAACCTGAAAGACACTTGCAGGACGATCCGTACTGCCGCTGTGGATGTTGGATTTATCACCGACCCGGATGTTGACAGGCTGGCCATTGTCAACGAAGACGGAACGCTTTTCAATGAGGAATATACGCTGGTAGCCTGTGCCGATTATGTACTCAGCCACACACCGGGGAACACGGTATCTAACCTCTCCTCGAGCCGCGCTTTGAGGGATATTACAGAAAAACGGGGCGGACAACATTTTGCCTCGGCAGTTGGCGAAGTGAATGTGGTTCAGAAAATGAAGGAAAAAATCGCGGTGATCGGGGGCGAAGGGAATGGAGGAATCATTTACCCCGCATCTCATTTCGGCAGGGATGCCCTGGTCGGTATTGCCCTGTTCCTCACCCACCTGGCCAAATCGGGGAAAACTTGTTCCGGACTGCGGAAAAGTTATCCGGATTATTTTATGGCCAAAAAGAAAATCGAATTATCCCCGGGAACCGACATCGATGCCATTCTTGGAAAGGTTGGTGAAAAATACCGGCACGAGAAAATCAATACCATTGACGGGCTGAAGATTGATTTTGCAGACAGCTGGGTCCATTTGAGAAAGTCAAATACAGAACCGATCATCCGGGTTTATGCAGAAGCGGGATCACCGGCAGATGCCGAACAGTTGGCTGGTGAAATTTTGATAATGGTCAGCGGGCTTGTCTGACCATCAGACCTCATTTTCAATCTTCCGGAGAAAATCCGGAAATCTCTCTTTTGAAGCAAAATGATTGGGTACGGGATCCTGAATGACAATAAGCCGTTCCTTTACCGAGTACCGTTCCACAAAATCCAGGTTGATGATCTCACTGCGGTGAATCCGGATGAAACGATCATGACTCAGCAATTGCTCTTCGAAGTAACCGATGCTGGAGTTTGAATTAAAGATTTTTCCCCCTTTGATGTGGACAACAGTTTTTCTTCCTTCTGCTTCAATCCAGACTATTTCACTGATGTCAACCACCTCATTGTACCTGGTTCCTTCTATACTGAGTTTGCTGTTCCGGGAAGCAGATCGGAAAACCTGGTAATCCCTCTTCAGCAGTCCATTCATCATCAAGAGGCGCTGGCTGTTCAGGTTGTTCCGCACCCGGTCAATGGCATCCGACAGTTTGTGTTTGTTGACGGGCTTTTTCAGGAAATGGATCACGCTGAAATCATAAGCCCTTGAATAGTACTCGCTTTCGGTATGGCCGGTAATGATAATGATCTGAAATTTAAGCTGTTTCAGTTTTTCCAGCTCCTCCAGCAGGTCATAGCCGGTCCGGCCTTCCCGTTCAAACTGAATATCAAGTAAAACCAGATCGGGCTGTTGCGTAATGATCATTTTTCCCGCCTCCTTCAGTGTCGGGGCTTTCCCGGTGATCCGAACGTCAGGGGCCACCTCCTGAAGGAGCATCTCGATGGTATCGATATAGGATACCATGTCTTCTACGATGATTGTTTTTATCGGATTTACATTCATAAAGACATGCTTATGGTTATGGTAGTTCCGTTGCTGTTGCTATCGGTAAGCACCTCTATGCGGAATCCAAGTTTGTTGAGCAGCGATATTCTTTTCAATGTCAGTTCCTTGCCTCTTGAAATATAGCGAAGGGTTGATTTGCGGTTCAATTCGGCAGATTTTTCCACTCCTATGCCATTATCCGAAATGGTAATCAGCAATTGGTCTGCTGTTTTACTGATCCGAAGGGATAGCGTCCCGCGGTTTTCAGAAGGCAGCAATCCATGGCGGATGGCATTCTCCACAAAGGGCTGGATCAGCATAGGCGGTATTTTCTGACGGTAGATATCCACCTCTCCGGAAATATCCTTTCGAAATTCGAAGCGTCCGGGAAATATCTCCTGCTGAAATTCCACAAATTCGGAGAGCATCTTCAATTCTGAATCGAGGGTGACCAATCCTTCGTTTGATTTTGAATTTTTGATGGTACCGCTGCCTGCGGAAGCTTCCAGAAATCCTCTGACCAGGTCAGCGAGTTTGACCAGGTAATCGTTGGCTTTCGATATATCTGCCTTGAGGATCATGGTCTGCAGGGAAGCGAGCACATTGAAGATAAAATGAGGATTCATCTGAGACTGGATGGCCTGTACCTGGAAAATCCGGGCTTCCCGTCCAGCCTTTCTCATCCCGGTAAGGGCGAACACAAGAAAACCCGTGCCAATCAGGGATAACAGGATGAAAACTACCGGAAAGAACCAGGGTTGCCGGTAAAAGGCCAACCTTACACCAATCATTTGTGTGGTCATGGCCGGTGTATCCAGGGGAAGCCCTTTCACCCGGGCTTTCACTTCCAGCAGGTGTCTCCCGTCGGTCAGGCCGGAAAGGACAATGTAGTTTTCCTCCTGCCAGGGGGACCATTCCTTTTCTCCGGAAAATTTCCACGAATATTGTACCGGATTGGGGCGGTTGAAACAGATGGCATCCAGGGTGATGACGGCAGAAGATTGGTTCCGGGGCAATTTTATATCACCGGCTTTAAAGGGAAGCTTCAACCCGTTGCATTTGTCGATCCGGATATTCAGACTGTGCTTCACGGTTTTCAGTTTCCGGGGATCCAATCTGACCACATGGGTACCGCTGGTCAGCCAGACATACCCTTTGGAATCGGTAAAGACCCCATCCTGTCCGGGTTCTTCACCGAGAAATCCGTTTTTTTCGTTGTAGAGGTACAGTTCCACCTCACCGGAACGATAGTATTTTTGAAGGTTCATCAGGTAAATGCCGTAAGGCTGACTGACGATCAGCCAGGTTGAATCGATGGTGCCCACCATGTTCACCACATCCGACAACTCTTCCCGGTCGATCCTGACCACCGAGTCGGCAGCTGCATCGTACCAGAACAATCCCCCTTTGCCGCCGAACCAGGTTCTGCCTTTGAAATCGTTGCACTGGGTCATAGCCCCCTGGTTTTTGCCTCCGGGAAGGTAGTTTTTCAGACAGTTGCTTTCCCAATGGTAACGGGTCAGTCCCTTTCCTCCTCCCAGCCAGTAATAACCGGAACTATCCCGGCCGATGGTCAGTACATTGTTGACTACATCGAGGCCCTGGGTCTTGTCAATGACCCGGACGATTTTCCGGTTTGCATCAAAAACGGTTGCTCTTTGACTGGCGCCTCCCCAGAGGAGGTCCCGGTCTGCATCATACCAGGTGCAAAGGTACAGCCGTTCCGATTTTTGCTCAAACCGTTCCCCATCCACCATGACGATCCCAAGAGCATTCGGGAAAAATAACCGTCCGCGTTTATCCAGGGAAGGATGGAAATAGGGGCACCCAATATCCTTGCTGAAATAGTTTGGATAATAAGTAAGATTATTGCCAGTCAATTTATAAAAACCCTTGATATAGGAAGAAAACCAGATGTTGTTTTTACTGTCTTCGGTGACAGCCCACACCTGGGGAAGCATCTCCTTGTTGTATGCGGTAAAACCATTGTCAAACAACTGGTGAATCCCCTCTTCGGATCCCAGCCACTGGTGGCCGTCGCGGTCAAAGATCATGGCGCTCAGTTGAATGCCGTAACTGAAATCGAAACGGACAGAATCCGGAGTAAAAAGGGCATGCCGGTATTGAGGTACCGGCTGGATGTAAAAAATGGTATCCGGCACTGTCGTTATAGCGCTGTATTTCCCGTCTTTAATATTGGCCAGGGTGATGGTCTTTCCCTTTTCATATTTCTTCAACTCTGAATCCCACAGCGTGTTATTGCCCCATTCTATGGATTTTGAGCTCTTGATGTAATTGGCTCTTTGTACGGATTGGGTGATCAGGTACAGGAATCCGGCACAATGGTCAATTTCAGTAAAATTGTTATTCTTCAGTCCGAACAACACGGAATCAGTACTCATCAGCAGCATTTCCTCAGGTGCGTAAAAATGGATTTTCCTGCTGGTATAAGGTATTTTTGCGGGCAGTTGAATTTCAGGCCGGTACACAGAATCATTTTCAATGTACCCGATACTGTATTCCGCATCGGGCCAGTTGGTCTGACAAAACCAAATCCGTCCGTTTTTCCCGGGGGAGATGGAAGCTGCAGGAATTGAATTCATTGGGAAAAAAGTTACCAGCCCCCCGTCTATCCTGACAATGCCGGAATGTGTACTGGCCCAGATCCTTCCGAAACTGTCTTCCCTGATTTCAAAGAAAAAGTCGCTAATGATTTCCGGATGGGATTTGGTGGTATAGCTGATGAATTTTTCCCCGTTAAAGCAGTTCAGTCCGGCTTTGGTGCCCACCCACAGATAGCCCCTGCTGTCCTGCATCATGCACATCACCTGCATTTGCGACAGTCCGTCACGCAGGGTATACTGCCGGTAGGGTGGCAGGGTGAGGTTGGATTGGGCGGAGGTATACAGGGGGAGGCTGAGGAAAAGGCAAAGGCTGAGGCCAAGAATAAGGTTGAGGGGGAGAGGAAAACGAGTATTTGTTCGCTTACAGGAAGGTAAGACAGGCTGGAGATGCAGCCATTTTATACACGCGCCGTATCGGTAAAGCATTGGGCGAAAATAGGGAAATTAAGGTTATCCCTGCAAAAGATCAGAAAGTAATCTTATCCGGATGCGGACCCACCCGTTCCTCTTTGTCGAGGCGGTCAATCTTCAGCATATCTTCCGGGGTAATCTCAAAATCAAATACCCCGGCATTGGCTACAATTCGCTCTTTGTGGACTGATTTCGGGATGGTGACGATGTTCTTCTGCAATTCCCAGCGCAGGGTAATCTGGACGGGTGTCTTCCCGTATTTGGCTGCCAGTGCCTGCAAAACAGGAATGTCGTTCACTTTTCCTTTCATGATGGGGCTCCAGGCTTCCAGCTGAATCCGGTGGTCAAGACAGAATTGTTGCAGTGAAGGCTGTTGCAGGTAAGGATGGAACTCCACCTGGTTGACCATGGGTTTCACTGTGCAATGGGGCATGAGGAACTCCAGGTGATGGACCAGAAAATTGCTCACCCCGATTGCTTTTGCCCTCCCCTGGGCATAAATGGCTTCAAGGGCTTTCCATGTTTCCACGGAAAGTTCCCCTTTGGGCCAGTGGATGAGGTAAAGGTCGATATATTCCGTATCCAGCCGTTCAATGCTTTCCTCAAAGGCGTCGAAAGTGGTTTGGTAACCCTGGTCTGAATTCCAGACTTTGGAAGTGATGAACACTTCACTCCGGGGAATGCCACTCTTTTTTATTGCTTTACCGACACCGCGCTCATTTCCGTAAACAGCGGCCGTATCGATATGACGGTATCCGTATTCCAGGGCGGTCTCCACAGCATTTTCAACCTCCAGGCCTTCTTTGCTCAGGAATACCCCCAATCCAAACATTGGCATTTCTACACCATTGCTCAGTTTAACAGTCGATTGAATATTCATAACGCGATTGATTGTAATCTTTACCCAGCCCAATATACATCTTTTTGTTACAAATACCATTGTTGGAAAGCATTTATCGCCGTTTTTTGAAAATATCGTAGTTTTGTACCCGGTATCAAAAAGTAAGATGAAAGTATTCAAATTTGGTGGGGCATCAGTTAAAGATGCCAAAGGGGTCAGGAATGTGTGTTCCATTATTGAGCGCCATTCCGACGAACTCATTGTGGTAGTTTCTGCGATGGGAAAAACAACCGACCTGCTGGAATCGCTGGTAAAAGCCCATTTCAACGGATGGGAGGAAACCCCTGAAATATTCCGGCAGTTCCGGCAGTTCCACTTAGATATCTCAACTGAACTTTTCGGGTCAGAGCATCAGATTCCACCGGCCATCCCGGCCTTATTCGGAAAGGTGGAGGAACGACTGCTCCTGCCACCATCACTGCTCTATGACTTTGAATATGACCAGTTTATCTGTTATGGGGAGCTGGCCTCCTCACTGATCCTGAGCTGTTACCTGGAGCATTCCGGAATGCCCAACAAATGGGTCGATATCCGCCTCTCCCTGCGTACCGATGATAAATTCCGGGAAGCCGGCATCAATTGGAAGTGGACGGAAATGCTGGTGAACAATACTTTCCAGTTTAGCGCCTCCCGATTGTATGTTACCCAGGGTTTTATTGGCTCCACTGTGACCAACCTGACCACCTCACTGGGCCGGGAGGGATCCGATTTCACGGCTGCCATCCTGGGAAGCCTGCTGAATGCGGAAAGCGTAACCATCTGGAAAGATGTACCCGGCGTGTTGAATGCAGATCCGCGAAAATTCCAGGATACAGTGTTGCTGAAAGAGTTATCTTACAGGGAAGCCATCGAAATGACCTATTCCGGAGCTAATGTGATCCATCCGAAGACCATGAAACCATTGTACAACAAGGATATACCCCTTTTGGTCAGGTCTTTTCTCCATCCGGAAGAACCGGGTACCATCATCCATCCGGTAGATCATCCGCTTGAACTGACTCCTGTTTTTATTACCAAAGAAAACCAGGTGCTCATCACTTTCTCTCCTTACGATTTTTCCTTTATTTCTCCGGAAGATATTTCCAGAGTTTTTGCGATGGCCTCATCCAAAGGATTGAAAGTGAATTTGATACAAAAAACGGCCATTGACCTGAACCTCCTGGTGGATGCTCCGGAGTCAGGACTGGAAACGATCATTCTTGACCTGAGAAAGGAATATGAGGTAAAATACAACACCGGACTGACCCTTGTCACCATCCGCCATTATACCAATGAGTCGATCGAAAAACTGACTGCAGGCCGGAAAATTTACATGGAGCAGTACAGCCGGCTGACGGCCAAGATCGCGGTAATCTGAAAACCTGGAAAAATGAAAATCACTGAAATTATTAAACAATCCGGGAAGACGGTTTTTTCTTTTGAATTGCTGCCGCCCCTGAAAGGAAGTGATGCGGACAGGATTTACCGGACCATTGACTCCCTGGTGGATTTTGGTCCCAAATATATCAACATCACTACCCACCGCGATGAAATTGAATTCCGGGAGAACCCGGATGGGAGCATTGAAAAGCGGGTGGTCCGGAAAAGGCCGGGAACCGTTGCCATTGCCGCATCCATTCAGCACAAATACGGCATTCCGGTTGTTCCGCATATATTGTGCGGGGGATTCTCAAGGAGTGAAACGGAACATGTACTGATTGACCTGAATTTTCTCGGGATTGAGAATGTACTGGCGTTGCGGGGGGATGGATTGAAGGGGGAGGCGGTTTTCCGGCCTGAACCCAATGGAAATGCCCATGCCAGCGACCTGGTAGAACAAATAATTAAGCTCCGGGAGGGAAAATACCTGGATCCGGGTTTGAAAAACAACAATCCCCTGTACTTTGGCATCGGAGTCGCTGGCTACCCGGAGAAGCATGCTGAAGCTCCGAATCCGGAAACCGACCTCATGTACCTGAAAAAAAAGGTGGATGCCGGCGCAGATTATGTGGTCACCCAGATGTTCTTTGACAATGCCGTTTATTTCAACTTTGTGAAGAAATGCCGGGAAGCCGGTATTTTTGTACCCATTATCCCCGGCATCAAGCCCATAGCCCTGCTGAATCAGCTGACTGTCCTTCCGAAGATTTTCAGCATTAGCCTTCCCAACGACCTGGTCAATGAATTGAAAAAATGCTCTTCCGATGACCAGGCCAGGGCAGCAGGAACGGAATGGTCCATTCAGCAGGCCAGGGAACTGGTGCAGGCGGGCGTGCCCAGTCTGCACATTTACACCTACGGGATTTCCGACAATGTCAAGGAAATTGTAAAAGCAGTGTTTTAGGTTCTGAAATGAATATTATCTTTGTCCGCTGAAGTTCAGGTTAAAGGCTGAAGTGGTATCACTTGAAACTTGAAACTTGAAACTTGAAACTTGTCTTATGGGGATATAGCTCAGTTGGCTAGAGCGCTACATTCGCATTGTAGAGGTCGGGGGTTCGACTCCCCTTATCTCCACTGATTTTCAATAGTTTTCGTCAGGAAGTGAAACCGGTTCTTGGGTTGTTTTCCTGACAGGCAATGGGGAATTCCACTTTCTCAACTGATCTGAAAGTAAGGCAGATAATTCTTTAACTTTTGCCGGGTTTTGACCGGACAGATCATTCGTTTCTCCCAAATCATCTTTCAGATTATACAGTTCCTTTTTCCCGCTTTTCATACTGTACACCAGTTTCCAGTTCCCTTTCCGGATGGCGCTGTAATAGTTGATTCCCGGGCCTTCCTGATTGACCCACCGGTGCGGATAATGCCAGATAAGTACCCTGTTTGAATCAGTATAGGCCGGATTTTTCAGAACAGGAACGAAACTGATGCCATCAACGGTTTGGATTATTTCAGGCTTTTTGATTTTTGCCATTTGCAGAATGGTGGGAAAAAAGTCCTCAACGATCAGGTATTGCTCGGATTTTGTACCTGGTTTAACCACTCCCGGCCACTTCACCAACATGGGTTCCCTGATCCCTCCTTCATCGACTGAACCTTTTCCGGCCTTCAGCGGAAGATTGTGGGTATTTGGTTTTCCTCCACGGGGAGGAGCCAGGCTTAATCCTCCGTTATCGCTCATAAAAATGATGATTGTATTTTTATCAACACTCATTGATTTGAAAAAGGTCATCAGGTCGCCCAGACTTTTGTCCATTCCTTCAATCAGGGAAGCATATCTGGCTTCAATGGAATCCATGCCTGCGTCGATATATTTCTGAAAAAACCGCCTATCGCTCATTATTGGCGTGTGAACCGCATAATGTGCCATGTTCAGGTAAAAGGGGATTTTGTCCCTGACCGGAACTTCCAGCGCTTTGATGGCTTCCAGGGTCAGCGCTTCGGTAAGAAAAGTCTCACTTCCGAAGTATTCTTCCAGATCCGGAACTGCCTGGGGTGTCGCCTTCTGAGGTATGTTACCATAGTTTTCC
>DAIDJX010000010.1 GCA_027451165.1 Prolixibacteraceae bacterium
AGGTTACCTGATTGAGACGGCTGTGACCTTGCTCATTATTCTGTGGGGATTTCACCAGATCGGGGTGGTTTCCGGAGGAAAATCCCAGGAGATACTGAGCGGGATTAAAGCGCTGGCCCTGTTTGCCTTTATCTTCCTTTGCTGGAGGTACGGCCAGGGCGGAACCTTCACGGAAAATCCGCCGGTTCCTTCCGGTAAACTCCTGGTTTCCGGATTGATCACTGCGCTACTATCCATATTTTATGCCTATGATGGCTGGCATACCGCAGCCTATTTTACCGAGGAAAATAAAGATCCGGAGAAAAGCCTTCCCAAATCGATGTTCTGGGGGATCGGACTGGTGATTGTCATCTACCTGGCCCTGAACATCGTCATTTTGTATACCCTGCCCTACGAAGCACTTTCTACATCCAAACTGGCGGCCGCTGATGCCATGAAGTGGATTTTCGGCCCGGAAACCGGTAAATGGGTGACCGTCTTCCTGGCCCTGTCCATTTTCGGTATCCTGAATGCAGAGATCATGTTTGCCCCCAGGGTGATCTATTCCATGGCTGTGGATAAAATATTCTGGAAGAAAGCAACTCATGTCAACAAAGGGGGCAGCCCTTCCGTAGCCATCCATTTGACTGCTTTGACGGCAGTGCTGATCCTGATCGGCGGAAGGAAGCTGGGAACAAGGCTGTCGGACGTAGCTACCTTCTTCTTCGTGGCCAGCTATGTGAGCGGATTTGCCTCCCTGATCCGGCTGCGGAAAAAAGAACCAGACCTGCGACGCCCATATAAAGCCTGGCTCTACCCGGTTCTCCCCTGGGCATTACTCATTGTTTCAACAGGTTTCCTCATAGGCGCTTTGGCTGAAAACCAGGCTTCGATCGTTTATTTTCTCGGTTACCTGGCTCTGAGTTATCCGGTTTTTTGGCTGGTGAGGAAAAATTGAAATTTTGCCACGAAGGCACTTAGATATTAAGAATCACAATATATTAACATCCAGTATGTTAGGTTTACTTTGTGCCTTGGTGCCTTGGTGCCAAATGAAGAAAAACAAAGTCACCAGCGTAGCTTTAAGGTTAATTTTTACCCCGTATGATCCATTGTTCCCGCTGAAATATGGGCCTTCCCGATGCAGGTCGTATCTTTGCCCCATCTTTTTATATTATTACAACGAACAAAACACACCATGATCTCAGACAAAACAATTGCCCTGATCGCCCACGATGCCAGAAAAGCAGACATGATCGACTGGGTTATCTATAATTCAGAAACACTGGTCAAGAACAAACTGATTTGTACGGGAACCACGGGCACCCTGGTTGAAAATGCATTGAAGGAGGAAAAAACAGTGCCTGACATTACCAAAATGAAATCAGGTCCGATGGGTGGAGATGCCCAGATCGCCACCCTGGTGGTGGAAGGGAAAATTGACCTTTGCGTGTTCCTGATCGATGACTTAACAGCCAATCCCCATGAAGCGGATATACAGATGCTGTTGCGTCAGTGCCGGCTTCACAACATCCCGGTGGCCTGCAACCGCCATTCCGCCGATCTGATGATCACTTCAGATCTGTGGGGAACAGATTACACGCCTTCTACTCCCACCTATCAAAAGTTTGAAAGGCAATAAGACAGGGATTTTCAGCCCGATTGAACAATCCGGGTAATAAACTACTTTTCTATCTATTTCAGGGATTCTCACCGGCTATATTCCTGCAGTTGTTTAAGTTCCCGGGCAACCGACAGATTATGCTGAATTTTCTTCATGGAGCCCTTTCGTGACGAATAGGGCATCTTTTCCAGTACTTCAATGGCTTTGTCGTATTCCTTCTGAAAAATCAGCTGGTTGGATCCGGTGAAAGAGCTGCCGGTGTACAATTTCCGCTGCCCGGTGATCACTTCCGAAGGATAAAACATGCCCAGGTATTCCAAAGCAGCATCCTGTGCAAGGATGGATATTTTACCGGTGCCATTGGCCAGGTTGGGCAATATGGTGACGAGGGCACCCAGGGTTGGGCGGGAAGTATACAGCAGGGATCTTTCCAGCAGTGTACGTTTGACCGGTTCGCCGGCGGAATCATATAAGGTGACATAATAGGAACCGATCAGGTAAAAGTCCTTGGTTTTTGAGACAGATCCATCCGATTCGTCCTCTTCCCGGATGACTTCCCAATCGAAATAAAGGCGAAGTGAGTCAAGACTGAGTAGAAAATCAGAACGATAGGTTCTGCAAATGTTCCTGATTTCCAGACTATCCATGTTGGATTCATAAAGATGGTGAGGCTGTTGTACGCTTCCGGAGGTATCCTGCTGAAAAATCACTACCGGCTCTTTATGGAGGGTATCTTTTGACAAAGTTTTCGCAAATTGTTCAATACCAGTCTGATAAGCCACCTCATGTTTGTCTTTGATTCCCGGATTTGCAGCATAATCAAACTGGTTGCTGAAAACAACCTTTGCCGGTTGAGGTTCCAGTACCATTTCCGGAGGTTGCGTCCGGGTCAGGTTAACCATCGTGGTACAACTGCTGAGTAACAGCAATCCACAAAAAATCATTACCCTGCTTTTCATAATTTGTCTGGAAAAAAAGGGTTTTAATCAAAAACTATACCAGATCAGGCAGCCAGGTATTTAAAGGCTTCATACACCAGGAATGCCGGCCACACACAGGCTTTCAGGAATCCAAGAACCCCCATCCAGAATCCAGTAGCCTGGGAGATAAACCAAATGGCAGCTCCGATAAATCCTAATCCGTAAAAGGCGCTTCCGGTGCGTTCATTGTGTTTGCATTTTTCGCTCATGATGATGATTTTTAAATATTTGTCTTTCAGACCGAATATTTATTACAATTGGAAATGCTTTTTCCCGGATATCTTTTTCGGGGTATGGCAGCCTTTGACGATCAAACATAACTGCCAACCCCTGCCTTCAGGCTGGGGTTTCAAGCAGGATCATCGAAGCAAAGGGCTTTAGCCCTGAAGAATACACCACTCCCGGCATTATCTGGCCTTAAGGCCGTTACAAGTGAGTCAGGTCATGTCAGTGATCCCCATCCTGAAGGATGGGGTTGGTAGTCTTTACGTATCAGAACCGGATGTTGTATTTTATTTTTATGCGGACAGCGCTTTCCGACAGCAGCCAGTCACCGTCGGGTTTCAGGAAAAGCGGCGTCCAGACGGCCATGATCTCCCTGCCGGGTTTAAGTATCCATTGGAAGCGAGACTGACATCCGAGGGTTTTACTGGCATTATCGTACTGGAAATAGTTGTACAGGGTAACGCGCGGACTGAACAGCACATTGGCATTCACCTGGTAAACGGTGGTCGTGAAATTCCCGTACGGAAGATGCACATCACTCAGGTTCAGGCCTCCGCCAAGGAAAAAGGGAACCGATATTTTCCAGTTAACCTTTGTATTAAAATCTCTGCGGGTTCCGTCATAAAATGCACCCCACCCCAGGGAGCCTTCGCTCCAGAGTTTCCGGGCTCCTTTGGTCTTGTACTGGATCAGGTGTCTCCACCAGTTGTAACTGCCTTCAGGGATGATGACCGATTTAAAAATCTTGAAATCAGCTGCCAGCTTTTCATACTGGTTGAGAAAAGAGTAACTGATCTCTTCCCCGGACTTCAGGCGGAATCCCAACGGCTTGATTTTAATTTCCCGGGTTTCGGGGTCATTGGTTTCCAGGTTGTTGATCAGGTCAACATCAACTCCGGCCTGAAACTGCATGATGCCCCATTTGTTGGGCCGGGGACCTATCCTGAACTGTCCATAGCTTTCCCGAATGTTGGTACGGGGCACAAATCCGGTTCCTGCTACAAAAAACTTCCCTATTTCGTGGTACCCCAGCCGGCCATAAACCAGATCGTTGGGGTATAGCGCCTGGGCTCCCCAGGCCATATCATTTCCGGAAATGTTTTCTGTAAAAGATTTCAGCCCGAAAAGAAAGAGAGAGGCATTCTTATTCCCTTTCCAGGTGGCGGTCGACAACTTCATATCCACCCCGGAAAGTAAGTTAGTATTGGAATTCAATGCATTGCCAAAGGTGCAGATCATCCCGATGGATGACTGTTTTCCCAGGTTCCTGGAAATCCTGGCCACAGAGAAATTTTGTCCGGTCTCATGTTCATCATTGATGTACATCATTCCAATATTCCAGCTTCCCAGTTGTCCTGTCAGTTTCCCGCCCCCGTTTACCGGAATGGGTTTATTCTGCGGATCGAGCCCTATTCTTCTCGAGAAGAAAGGGATGATGCGTTTGGCCACCGGACTTTCCTGGTCGCCTTCAATACCGAACTGAAAGTAATTGGCCCCATCCAGAAAAAAGTCCCTTTTCTCCGGAAAATGCAGACTGAAACGGGTCAGGTTAATCTGCCGGTCATCGACTTCCGTTTCGGCAAAATCGGTGTGAATGGTCAGCGATGATTTCAGGCTGGGCGTGATCTGGTAAAAAACATCCACCCCTCCCGTGAGTTTTTCATCGATTTTTTCTCCCCTTTTGGTATTGAAACCGGTCAGAAGGTAAGGACTCACATCCAGCCCGATCCCCTGGTTAATGTTCCCGATTCCATCGAGAATCCCTGCATCAGAAATCTGGAATTTCAGGTTATTCAGGTTGGCTTCCGGCCAGTATGCCTGTTCCAGCCGGCTGACCATATTCCGGATAAACTTGATGCCCCATTGCCGGTTGTTTTTGTCAAAAGTGAGTGTTTTGAAGGGAATAGCCATTTCCGCTTCCCATCCCCAATCGCCCATTCTTGCTTTTCCATCCCAAAGGCCATCCCAGTCCTTGTTGAGGGTACCGCCATTCTCGCTGACGATGGCATCCCCGATCGATCCCCTCGGACCGATCTGGAACCAATATCCGTTCCGCTTGTCCAGGTAAGTATCCAGGATAATCTGAATCCGGTCGTCGTTACCGAGGCTCACATCCCGGGCCATTTCCTTGCCGGTGATTCGTTTGGGGTCATCCCAGCAGCGGATTCCGAAGTATAAATAATCGGCATCGTAACACACGAGGAATTCCGTTTTTTGCGAAACCGGCTGACCGTTGTTCGGTTCGCGCTGATAAAATTCTTTTACGGAATATGCTGATTTCCAAACCTCTTCATTCACATAGCCATCCAATACAGGGGGCTTGCTGATCCGGATGGCCGGGATGGATTTCTGGCTGAAAGAAACAAAGGGAGAAAACAAAAAAACGAGGGTGACGGACAAGAAAAAATATTTCAAGTTTATCTGTTGTTTAGTTTGCTGCGAAAGTATAAATTTTAACCTTTCCCGACCCCCCTACTCCCTTACTTTCTTACAAACTCCAGATCCTGAAAATCATAGCTGAAGTCGGTCATTGGAGAAATTGCCTTCATTTTCATTCCCACCGGATTGCCTTTTTCATCGAGGGAAAAGAGGCAGAAAGCATCTGCATCCATGCTGCGGTCATCCCATTTGACCACATAGGTATTCCCTTTGTAAAAAAACATTTCTCCTGTGAGCTTGGGGGAACGTTTGGAATCAAAGCGTATTTTACCGCCTTTCTCCGAAATGGTGATTTCCCCGAACCAGGTGTCGGTATATACACCCATAAAAGGTTTAATTTCCGGTTTGGCTTTTGCCTGGGCTTGTTGCTGTTCGATGTCTTTCCAAATCTCTTCGGTTATCTTGTGGGCGCTGGCCAGATTTTTCTGTTCAGCCTCCAGGTATTGCTTAACCCGGTCCATCCCGGTAATTCCGAGGTAACTATCCTTGATGGTATTGGTGATGGCACTGAAAGCGGCGCCCGATTGCTGGTTGGTGAAAACGATGATGCCCAGTTTCAATTCCGGAAGGAGGGTTACCTGGGTTACAATTCCTGCAAGGCCTCCTGTGTGGCTAACCTGAAGATAGCCTTTCACATCCCGGAGCGCCCAGCCGAGTCCGTATCCGGAGAAATGGGTCATATATTCCGTCGGATTGTACACCGGCATCATGGTGTATGGCGTCCACAGTGCCCTGTGGACGTTTTCGCTGATGAGCTGTTTCTCCTTATTATCGCCGTACTTGCCCCGGTTCATCTGCATCATGACCCAAAGGGACATGTCGGAAACACTGCTGTAAATGCCACCCGCTGCATTCCCCACCTCCTTGAAGTTGAAGAGGCGGTCGATGACCTGCACCTTCCCGTTCACGGGCGCATGAGGGTCAATGATATTGGCACATTCCGTCAGCCGGCCGAATGCAGCAGCGCTTCTTTTCATCCCAAGGGGTTCCATGATCCGCTTTTCGATGAAGTCTTCCCAACTCATCCCGGAAACCCTCGCTACCACCTCCCCGGCCAGGATATACATCAGGTTATCGTAGTCGTATTTCGTCCTGAAACTGGACACAGGTTTGAGGTAGCGCATGTTGTGGATAATATCCTCGAGGGTAAAATCGTTCAGCCCAGGCCAGATCATCAGGTCGCCGGCGCCCAGGCCCAGTCCGCTGCGGTGGGTGAGCAGGTCAATAATGGTAAATTCACGGGTAACCCAGGGGTCATACAACCTGAATTCCGGGATATAATCAATTACTTTGTCGTTCCAGTTAAGTTTTTTCTCGTCCACCAGCATGCCCAGCGCTGTTCCGGTAAAAGCCTTGCTGTTGGAGGCGATGGCAAACAAGGTGTTTTCATCCGTTTTCTGACGGGTGTTCAGGGAACTGACCCCATAGCCCTTGCAGTGGATAATTTTATCATCCTTGACCACGGCTACAGCGATACCCGGAACCTCAAAGGATTTCATTACCAGTTCCGTAAGGCTGTCAATTTCATGGGAAGTAAACTCCTGGGCCGGAGTCAATGCCGGGGTCAGCAAAAATGCTGCACAAAGCAGCAGAAATCCTGAAACAATGCCTTTTCTTTTCATCTGCCAAAATTAATTGATAATTATCATTCCTCCGCCTCCGGAATTGCCGAACCGTGGATTCACCACGTTGTTGTAAATCGATCCGAAGGTATAGCTGATCCCAAAATAAGTATAATATTCGTATTGTGTGGCAATTTGCTTCCGTTGAAGAAGAATTTCGTCGTAGGAAAGATCCTGCTTCCGGAGGTTGAGCTGATCGTGGATGAGGGAAGCGCCTCCCCCGAAATTGAACGAAAGCCCTTTGGCTACCCTGATGCTCAGATATCCGTTCATGGACAGGTTGTTTTTTGACCAGTCGTGCAGATAGTTGGCGTACTCGAAGGAAAAATCTACACTCCCCCACTTTTGAACAACTTCATAGGAAGCCTCCAGGGAATGTACCCACAGATGATCCCTGGTTTTGCCATAAATGGTAGTATCCAGGTAATTGTCAAATTTATATCCGATGGAATAGAGGAGCCGCAACTGTCGCCGTGTAGATTCCGAATAAGGATAAAGATCATATTCGATACCGGGAAGAATATTCAGTGAAAGCCTGTGGTTGCTATATACGGAACTTTCCAGCCTTACGGATCCACCCACCGACCAATGGTCAGAAATGCTTTTCACCAGCAGGGTGGAAAAACTGCTGGACTTTGTACTGCTGGTCAGGGTGGAATCATCGATCAGGTACCTGGAGGTGCTGGTGTTGTACCTTCCTTTGAAGTTCAACTTCCAGGCTTCGGTAATTCTGGACGCAGAAAGATTTCCGGAGACATAGTTGTCTTTATAACTTTTCTGGCCGCTCAGATTTCCGTTCATGCCCCCCTTGAACACCCAGCTGTCCCATTTGTCGGTGGTGACCGCAGAGGAGATGTTCTCCGTAAAGCCGATGTTGATGTATTTGGCGAGGGGAGTTTTTACCACATAGCGCATAAGCGCCATTTTCAGGGTCTTGACCTGAAGAGTCCTTTGCCCTTCATAGGTTTCATCGGGGGGGGCCACACAGGAGACCGTGTCCCGCATCCCGGCAAACTGGTGCTGACCGACCAGGAAATAAGTGTATTCATAACCGCCGGAACCGGTATGCTCAGCGGTGGAAATGATGTATACGCCTGCGTCTTTTATGTCGCGGACATAGTTCACATACGGTATCTCCTTCCGGATGTAATCACTGGCTTCCATGTAAACGTTCAGGGCATCTTTTCTTAAAGAATCGGCTTTGGATGGGATTTCTTCAGCCAGTAAAAGAATCGGGGATAAAATCAACAAAAAAACAACAGTGAAATATCTCATAGGTTGTAGGATTGAAAAAAGACCGGTGAAAATAAACATAAAATTGGATTATGATCATGCTCACCATACCCACCAGGGAGAATAAATATTTTCGCCATACACCATGATATCGAAAAGGGCATGGGCAATAAGCACCGGCCAGACATTGCCCGCAAAATGCCTGATTATACCTGCCAACAGACCGAAAAGGAAGGTCCAAAAAGCCAGGAATCCTATGTCGACTGAGGAATACAATGCAGGAGTAAGAAAAAGGAAACATTTATAGCCAGTATGTGAAAGAGAGCTGAAAAGAATGGCAAAAACACTTCCCTTCTCTGAAACCTGTGATTGCAGATAACCCCTGAAAACCAATTCTTCCATACTCCCAATCAAGGCAGCTGTAATGGCAAAGGGCAGCAATGCGGACATAAATAAGGGGCGATCGAGGTGCCAGCGATAAAAAACAGACATCGAAATGCCCATCAAAACACCGAAGATCAGAAACAGAAAGGTTTTAGGGGAAAGAGAACTTTCACCGGTTACTCTTTTCAGGTCGGACCAACTGCTCAGTTGCCGGCTCATTAAAAATGCCACTAAAAACAATGCTCCGTAAGAAATGAGATGAGCAGGAAACCCGGAGTTAATAAACCAGGAGAAAACCATCAAAGCCAGGCTGCAGCTTACTGCCCCGGTAACAGAACTAATCCGCACATTCAGGAACATCAGTTTAATTTGCTGATTCCGCCAGAATTACCCCTGATTGGCTCTTTTTCTCCATCCAAACCGAAGGATAAGCACCAGGGGAAGAAGAAGCAATAACCAACCTGATCCCATGCAAAATCCTTCATTGGCGGCAATGGTTGTCCCGGGTAACGCCTGATAAAGTTCCACCCTTGTCAGACTGTCTTCCAGCAGGGTTTTGGGTAATGAGAGGTATTTCAGTCCCTTCAGGGTTTTTACCGTCTGCAGATCGGTTACCGTATCCAGCAGCGTAAGACCGGTTAATTCCGGCAATCCGGACAATGCGGTCAGCTTGGATATGGTATCGTTGTTCATGATCTCAACCACTTCAAGCCCCGGATGGTTTTTTATCAGGAGGTTGAATTCATCCTGTGTTACGGTTGCCGGAATCGCCAACCAACGGAGATGTGGCAGCCGGATTACAGAAGGGTCAATCTTCATCTGTTTCCCAGCAAGTACCAATACCTCCAGTTCCGCGTGCCGGTTGATCTCTTCCTGGTTCAACAGGGAATCTGTCTGGGTAATGACCAGTTCTCTGAGATTCTTCAGAGACCGGAGAAAGGAAAGATCCAGTTTTCCGCCGTTCGCCAGACCGATCTTTTCGATCTGCCGGTTGTTGACAAGCAAATCTCCGGTTATGACGGCATGTTGGTTCAGATCGGTAAATACCAGCTGTTTCAGCGACGGCATAGCCGGCAAAGGTTCGTTCATGACAGAATCCACGGCTTCTGCAATCAGTATCTTCAGTTGGGGTAAAGCTGCCAGCAACCCATAATCGCTTTGGTGCAGGGAAGGTGAAAGGATCAGCGGAGGATGGAAAATGTTCAATACTTCTTTCAACCGGTTGAATTCCCCTGAAAAGACAATTCCTGCATCCGGCCTGACTGCAGCAAGCTTTTTCAGGTCCCCGAGGCAAGCGCCAATGGTATCAGAAGTAATGCTGACTGTCTGCAAGGCGGAAAGGTCCTGTTTCAGGAGGTCCTTCATCCAGGCTATTTCTGAATTCTTTCCGGAAAGGCTTATGGAGGTGATTTTACCGTTGATAAAGAGTATGCTGTCGGTTTCTTGTACTACCAGCGGCTTCCTGATGGAAGTATCCCTGTATTGAACCAGAAATTCGCCAAGCAGGAACAGATCGCCCCGGGAACCCATAAGGATCGTTTTTCCAGTATCCACAGGTTGGGTGACAGCAAAGAACAGAGATTTGGAATAGTTACTTACCTCCACTTCGCTCTGAAATTCCAGAAGTAAAAAGGGTTCCTTCACAGGTTGGCAGGAAGTCCAGAGAATAACTGAAAACAAAAAAAGAATTCAGATATACATCTGATATCCAGCATTTTCAATATGGTAAGCGCCCTGATTTTTCATAAATTTATTAATCTTAAACAACCAACTAAATTATAACATTATTATCTTCAGAACAATTGCTTATTAATAAATTTCTGACGGGGAAAGATCATTGTTTTGTTGCTTGTACAGTGTTATGGGAGTTCCCTGACTTTTGACAACCAGCGGGGAATTACGTCGACCAAAACGGAAACTATGCAGATCAGGATAAGGGTGGTAAGGATGGAGTTAACGGTTCCCTGAACCCTTGTTTTTGCTTCTAACATCTGGGGAATATAAATGTTGATGAGGTTTTTGATTCCTCCGGTAATCGTGGTAATACCTATGAAAATCATCGGAATCAGGGTGGTCCAGGCATATTTTCTTTTTCCGTGGTTGATGAGGTAAGAAGTGCCTACAGCCAGGGCCAGGGTAGCCAGCAACTGGTTGGCCACGCCGAACATGGGCCAGATAGTGGATACTGTGCCGGTATAAATAAACCATCCCCAGGCAAACACCACGAGAAGGCTGGTGATCAGGTTGCCGGGTAGCCAGGTTGTCCTGCCGAAAGGTTTATAAATCCTTCCGAAGGATTCCTGCAGTACAAACCGGGCGATGCGGGTTCCGGCATCGATGGTGGTCAGGATGAACAAAGCTTCAAACATGATGGCGAAATGGTACCAGTACGACATCAATCCCCTCAAACCGGGAATGGAGGAAAAGATCTGCGCCATGCCCACTGCCAGCGACACGGCGCCTCCAGGCCTTCCTGCCACTTTTTCCCCTACTTCCGTTGAAAGTTCCGTCAGGTTCGTTTCCGTGAATCCCATAGCCTGCAGTTGCGGAAGGATCCCGGCAAACTTTTCGGGAGAAACATTGATTTGAAAATAATCGAGGGGAAAGAGGCTGGTGGCAGCGATCAAAGCCAATATGCTCACAATCCCTTCAGAAAGCATCGACCCAACGGCAATGGGCTTGATGTGGGTCTCCTTCATGATCATTTTCGGGGTTGTTCCGGAGCTTACCATGGCATGAAACCCGGAGATGGCCCCGCAGGCGATGGTAATGAAAAGATAAGGGAAAAGGGTTCCCGGAATGATGGGGCCACCGCCGTGGATATATGGTGTCAGGTTGGGCATTTTGATTTCCGGTGCCACAATGATTATCCCCACCGCCAGCATGGCCACTACGCCCAGTTTCATGATGGAGCTCAGGTAATCGCGCGGCGAAAGCAAGAGCCAAACCGGCAATACAGAGGCCAGGAAACCGTATCCGGCCAGCAGTAGGGTGAGTGTTTTCCGGTCAAAAGTAAACCAACTGGCCAGCGCTGAATCCGGAATATATTTCCCTCCAATTACGGCAAGTGACAAAAGAATAACCCCCATGATAGTTGCTTCCACGCTCTTCCCGGGTCTGAAACGGAACATCCAGATGCCCATAAACAGGGCAATGGGAATGGTACAGGCAATGGTAAAGGTTCCCCAGGAACTCTCTGCCAGTGCATTGACCACTACCACTCCCAGTCCGGCCATGGCTATAATGAGAATGATGATGATGGCCAGTGAACTGATGTTCCCGCTAAAGCGGCTGATCTCCTGTTTGGTAATTTCAGCCAGCGATTTGCCATCCTGCCGTACTGATGCGGTCAGGATCACCACGTCGTGCATGGCTCCGGCAAGCACGGCGCCCACAAGCATCCATACAAATCCCGGCATAAAACCAAACTGGGCAGCCAGAACAGGCCCGACCAGCGGACCTGCTCCGGCAATGGCCGCAAAATGATGGCCGAACAACACCCACTTGGGCATCGGATAATAGTTTTGCTTATCAAAAAGCCGGTGGGCAGGAGTGACCACATCATCCCGGAGCATCAGGACCCTGGCAGCCACAAACCCGTAATAAAACCGGTAAGCCAGTGCCATTATCGCCAGTGCGGCTATTACATAAGGAACGGCATTCATAATGAAGAATTTGAAAATTTGAAGATTAGAAAATGAAACAATGTCATCTTTTTTTCACATTCTCATGTTGACTTTTTTCCCGAACGGCCAGAATGACTAAGCCCATCAATAGCAAAGCTCCACCGAGTATAAAAAGCGCCACCTGGTTGTTCCCGGTTTTATCTTTAAGTACCCCGACCAGGTAGGGGCCGGCAAACCCACCCAGGTTACCCACGGAGTTGATAAAAGCAATCCCTCCGGCGGCGGCTGTGCCAGTCAGGAAAGAAGTAGCCAGGGCCCAGAAGGGTCCGACGGTCGATTTCAACCCGATAAAGGCAATGGTCAGGGCGGCCAGGGCCAGGAAAGGATTGCTGAAGTATGCGCTCAGGAAGAATCCGGTCGCAGAAAGAGCAGCAGATACAGCCACATGCCATCTACGGTCACCGGTACGGTCAGAACTCCGGCCTACCAGAAACATGGCGATTCCGGCAAGGAGATAAGGAACAGCATTGACCAGTCCAATACCCAATGAGGTAAATTTCAATCCTTTCAGGTCGTTGATTATGGAAGGCATCCAAAGTTCATAGCCGTATCCGCCCACGTTGAGCAGGAAATAGACCAGGCAGAGCAGCCATACCCATTTACTTTTCAATGCTTGCGAGAATTTAAAATGAACCAGTTCCTTCCGTTGGTCAATCTCTGCATCCAACCGGCGTTTTACCACTTCCTTTTCTTCCGGAGAAAGCCAACGGGCTTTTGCAGGGCCATTGGGCAGCACAAAAAGCACGACCAACCCCAATAATACAGCCGGAATTCCTTCGAGCAGGAACAACCATTGCCAACCGGCCAGACCTGCTGCCCCATGCATCCCGAGGATTGCTCCGGAAACCGGGGATCCGATGATTCCGGCAATAACGGCCCCGGTGGCAAACAGGGCTATCACTTTAGCCCTTTCACGGGCAGGATACCAATACGTAAGGTAAAGTATCATTCCGGGGTAAAAACCTGCCTCTGCCACTCCAAGTACAAAGCGCATCACGTAAAACATGGTGGTGCTGTGGATAAACATCATGGCAGCAGCCACGAATCCCCATATGATCATGATCCGGGCGATCCAGATCCGGGCACCAACTCTCGCCATTACCAGATTGCTCGGGATTTCAAACAGGAAGTAGCCAATAAAGAAAAGCCCTGCGCCCAAACCATACACACTGCCAAATACAGCTTCATCCACTCCCAGAACCTCCCGGAGCTGCAGTTTGGCAAAACCCACATTGATCCGGTCAATATAGGCAATGATATAACAGAAAAACAGCAGTGGAATCAGCCGCCAGGTAATTTTGGAATAGAGTTCCGGAGAATTCTCTATAGTTAAAACTTCAGGTTTGTCATTCGATTTCATCCAGAAAGGTCAATTCTCCACAAACATAATAAACTTATAGGAAAAGGTGCCTTTAAAAAAACGCTGAGCCGGAATCTTGCTGAATTTCAGGAAAAATATTGCAGGGAATTCAATAATACCGAATAGAGTTTTATATACTTTTACATGACCTCAACAAAAGGGTCTCAATCATAATAATCAATAAAATCACAAAAATCATAGTTAAGATGACCAACTTAAACCGCCGCACTTTTCTGGGAACAGCAGCCACTGCCACCATGGCTTTCACCATCGTTCCCCGCCACGTCCTGGGCGGGCATGGTTACGTGGCTCCCAGCGACAGGCTGAATATCGGATACATTGGTTGCGGGACGCAGGGAATCCGGGAAATGATCCCGCTTCTGGCAGATCCCGGTGTGCAGATTGTCTCGGTATGCGATCCCAACAAATTCACCCAGGATTATTTTGACTGGTCGCAGAATGGCATCCGTAATGACATCCGGAAAGCGTTGGAGGATCCAGGCTGGGGGGAAAAACTCACAGGGATCCCCGGGGGCAGGGACATAGGGTTGGAACTGGTGAATAAGTATTATGCCCGGACAAGGGAAAAAGGGAGCTACAAGGGTTGTACAGCCTATTCCGATTTCAGGGAACTGCTGGAAAAAGAAAGTGGTATCGATGCCATTAAAATAATGACGCCAGATCATTTGCATGCCCCGGTAGCCATTGCCTCCATGAAAAAGGGGAAGCAGGTGGTCACCCACAAGCCTATCGCCAACCGGATCAAAGAAGCCAGGGCAACCATTGAACTGGCAAAAACCTCAGGTTTATCCACCCACCTGCTGGCTTACAGCCGGCTGCCCGAACTGGATGCCATCATGGGTTGGATCAAAGGCGGATTCATCGGCACACTGAAAGAGATCCACAACTGGTCGAACCGGCCGGTATGGCCGCAGTGGCAGGCCAACCCTTCCGAAGTCATGCAGGTACCCAAAGGGATGGACTGGTCGTTGTGGCTGGGTCCGGTTCCCGACCGGCCTTACCACCTCCATTATACCCATGCGGTATTCCGGGGCTGGTATGATTTCGGGGCTGGTAGTATTGCCGACATGGGCCATTACAGTCTTTTTCCGCTTTTCCTGAAGATGGGAATCGGAAAACCGGCTGTCAGTGCAGAAGCTTATGCAACGACCACCTGCACCTTTAAGGGGAAAGTTTCCACCGGACTGGTCAACGATGTGGCTTTCCCGCTTTCCTGCATTGTCCGTTTTGAGATGCCGGCACAGGCCGGGTTTGATGCCTTTGACCTGGTCTGGTATGATGGGGGCATGAGGCCGCTGGTGCCCGATGAAGTCAGGAAAGCCGGAAAAAGCCTGAAACCGGAAGGCATGATGTTCGTCGGGGACAAGGGAAAAATCCTGGCCGATTTCAGGGGTGAAAATCCGGTGCTTTTACCAGAATCATCGATGGCTTATCTGAAAAAGGAAGAAACAGACAAATCCGTCTACCGGGGGAATGACATCTGGACCGATCCCTTCCGGAACAAGGCGCAGACCCCCGGAAGCTTCACCCTGGCGGGCCCGGTTACCGAAACCATCCTCCTCGGGGCGGTTGCCCTCAGGGCCAGGAAAAAAGTGGAGTACGATTCAGCGACGATGAAAATCACCAACGATCCCGATGCCAACAAATTCCTGACCAGGGAGTACCGTCCGGGATGGGAGATCTGAATATAGGTAAGGACAGGTCACGACCTGTCCCCACACAGATAAGAAAAAGGGCAGGTCACGACCTGTCCCAACACAGATAAGAGAAAGGACAGGTCACGACCTGTCCCAACATAGACAAGAGAAAGGGCAGGTCGAGTCCTGCCCAAACACAGACAAAAGTAAGGGCAGGTCGCGACCTGCCCCAACATAGACAATATAAAACAGTAATCCTATGAAAAATCTTTCCCGCCGGGATTTCCTCGGCTTATCCCTTCTCGCCGGAGCTGCCCTGGCTACCGCGCCGGGTTTCCTGAATCAGAAAACCTTTGCTGCCGGCAAAGCAAAAAAAATGCCGCTGGGTTTCCAGGTCTGGACCATCAAGGACCAACTGATCACCGATTTCCCCGGTACGCTGAAAATGATGGCCGGGTTGGGTTACCAGGCCGTGGAAATGTGCTCGCTCCCCGGTTATGAAAGTTCCGGATTCGGCCCACTGATGAAGCTGAAAGCCAAAGAAATGCTAAAAATCATCAACGATGCAGGACTGATCTTCCAGAGCTCCCATTACGGAATGGGGGAATTCCGGAACAACCTGAAGGAAAGAATTGAATTTGCTGCGGAAAGCGGTCAGAAACAAATGGTGCTATCCAGCTTCTGGCTGCCAAAAGGAGCTACCATGGACGACTGGATGAAAGCAGCCGACGAACTGAACGAAATGGGAAGAAAGACAAAAGAAGCCGGAATACAGATGGCTTTCCACAACCATCATATGGAGTTTGAGAAGATCAATGGGGTGCTGATCTACGATGAATTGCTGAAACGCTTCGATCCGGATCTGGTGAAAATGCAGTTCCAGGTTGCCGTGGTCAACATTGGTTACATCGCGGCCGATTATTTCAGAAAATACCCCGGAAGATTCATTTCCGCCCATCTTGCCGACTGGTCAGCCACCGAAAAGAAAAGTGTTCCCCTTGGAAAAGGCATCGTTGACTGGAAGGAATTCTTCAGTTCAGTTAAAGAAGGAGGTGTACAGAACGTCTTTGTAGAGATGGACCCGGTCACCTTTGAGGAAAGTGCAAAATTTTACAGTTCGATTTGAAATACATTTTAACCAACCCTTAACAGGATTTAACCATATATTAAGGCGAACCCTACCTCCGGAATTCTATCTTTGCGCTGCTTATTAAAACGGATAGATATGAAAAGACTATTTCTACCCCTGCTTCTTTTACAGGCAGGTATTATCATGGCACAAAGCGGGCAGCCCGGAACAGGGACTTCCGGAACAGTGCTTTACGAACAAGTCGTAAAACTGGAAATTAAACTGGAAGGCGATGCTGCCCAATTTGCAGACAGGATGCCCAAAGAAAGAAAATCACAGAAGTTTCTCTATTTTAATGCCGAAAGTTCTCTTTTTGAGAACAAGCCTGAAGAAGAAGACCAAACGCTGAAATCGGAATCAGGAAATACGGTGATGATCCGGATGAAAGAGCCCAATAACAAGGTTTTTACCCAGCTTTCGGAAAACAAACAGACGGAAAAGCGGGAATTTATGACCCGCGAATTTCTGATCGAAAGCCAGTTAAATCCATCAGAATGGAAACTGACCGGGCAGCAGAAAATGGTGCTGAATTATCCCTGCCAGGAGGCTGTGAAGGAAATGAAAGACGGAAAAGTAAGTGCCTGGTTTACCCCTGTCATCCCGGTTTCAGCCGGCCCGGGAAATTATGCCGGATTGCCCGGACTGGTGCTGGCCGTTAATGTCAACGACGGAAAGCAAACAATCACCGCATTGTCAGTTGATTTTCAGCCCCTTGCTGAAAATGTTCTGGTTAAACCAGATAAAGGGAAAAAGGTGAGCAAAGAGGAATTCGACAAGATTGTCGAGGAAAAAATGAAGGAAATGGGCGCACAAAGTGGTCCCGGAGGCGCCCGGATGGTCATCAGAATGCATCCGTAACTGCTATGAGGAGAAAATTATTACTGTTGCTGCTGACCCTGATGCCTGCACTGGCAATTCAGGCACAAACCCATCCACTGTCCGGGGAAGTGCTGGATCCGGAGGCCAAACCACTGGTATTTGCTTCCGTTCTGCTGCTCAACCCTGCTGACTCTACCCTCCAGTTCTACGGCATCACCAACCAGGAGGGGCATTTTGACATCAAGAACATCAAAGAAAACAAATACCTCCTGCAGATTTCGTCGATGGGTTACCAAACCCTTTACCGGAACATTTCAGTTCCGGTAAAAGCCGGAAATACGCTGGGCACATTGGTACTCGAATCCGCTCCGGTCGATGTCGGAGAAGTGAAGGTGGTCGGGGAAAGGGTTCCCCTGGCCATCAAAAAGGATACGGTGGAGTACAATGCTGCCGCCTTCAAACTGAAATCAGACGCGGTTACGGAAGATCTGCTGAAAAAGTTGCCTGGTATCGAGGTGGACCGGGCCGGAAATGTGAAAGCCATGGGCGAAGATGTCAGAAAAGTATACGTGGATGGTAAGGAATTCTTCGGAAACGATCCCAAAATTGCTACCAGGAACATTCCGGCCAAGGCAGTTGAAAAAGTGCAGGTGTACGACCGTAAGTCGGAAGAGTCGATGTTCACCAACATCAACGACGGCAGCCGTGAGAAAACCATCAACCTTCAGTTGCAGGAAGATCAGAAAAAAGCCCTTTTCGGTGACCTTACCGCAGGCGGGGGCACCAATGAAAGATACCTGGGAAGCGCCAAAGCTTACCGGTTTACAGACAAAATCCAGCTGGCCGGTTTGGGGATGATCAACAATGTGAATCAGTTTGGTTTCTCCATGAACGATTACATCAACTTCAGCGGAGGAATGGGCGCCATGATGAGCGGAGGAGGAACAGCCACCATCCGGATTTCCAGCGACGGCAGTTTCCCTGTCAATTTCGGACAACCGGTCTCCGGGCTGAATACCTCAGGAGCCGGCGGAGTAAATTTTTCAAAATCATCAGGTCCCAACAACCGGTTTTTTATCAGTTATGTAGGAAACGGATCTGAAAAAGACCTGATTCAGAATACCAGAAGTGAAAATTTCCTGGCAGCGTCTACATTCCTTCAGACTGACAGTCTGAATCAAACCCAGACCGACGGGGCGCACCGGGTGAATTTTGGCCTGCGGCATCGCATTGATTCCACCCAGAATCTCAACCTGAACGGCAATTTTTCCTATACTTCAGGAACGAATTACCGCGACGGATACACCCGGAATATGAACGGGAATCTGCCCGTCAACCAGTTGGAAAGCCTGGTCAGGGATAAATCGGGAAGAGTTGCCGGGGATTTAAGTGGCTCATATGTCATCAAATTGAATCCCGGGAAAACAGTACTCGAATTGAGCGGGAACGGCTCTTTTAGTTCGGGCATCAGTAAAACAGGATTTCAGAATACCACCCAATTCTTTCAGGAGAATAATACCTTGTTGGTGAACCAGTTTCAGGACAATTACAACAATACGCTGAATTACTCAGGATCGGCTGTACTAACCCGGAAAATCGGAAAATTCCTGTATATGGAACCTTCCATCCGGGTAGGAATCCTTAGCGATCTACTGGAAAGGAAACAGGGGATTCCCCAATTCCAGGAGGGTTTTTCAAGAGAAGGGGCCATGGTGATCGACAGCCTGAGCCCGCAGTTTGTCAAACAGTCGGGGTATATTCGCCCAGGTCTGAAGTTGAACCGGAACAGGGAAAACACGAGGGTGTCGCTGGGTCTTCAGGCTGAAACAGGATGGCTGAACACAAGCCTCGAGGGTGCAACACAGGCCATCCGGACATATTTCAGGTTGCTTCCGGCCCTGACTTATGAAAATGAATACAAACCAGGGAAAAGGATTATGCTGAATGCCGGTTCTTCGGTCAATACTCCCCAGATTATCCAGCTTCTTCCGGTGGTGAACAACATCAATCCTTTGTCGGTGGTAACCGGGAACCCTTACCTGGAACCGGAATATGTCAACCGGTTCAATCTGCACTGGCTCTTTTTTGACCAGTTCTCCTTTACCTCACTGTTTACAGGCTTCAATACCACCCTCACTGAGAATAAAATCAGCTGGAACAGGACTATAGGTGCCGATCTGCAGCAGAAAAGCACGTATTACAATGCCGGCAACGATATCCGGATGAGCGGAAATGCCACGTTTTCAACCCCTGTACGCTGGCTGGGGATTAAAATTAACCTCAACCTGGAAGAATCCTGGAACAAGGGGGAAAACCTCATCAACCTGCAGGAGAACAGTTTCACCAACCTGAGTCACCGGGTCTCGTTCAGCGCCGACAACCGGAAAAAGGAAAAAGTGGACATCAATTCAGGGGTAGAACTTACCATGACCCGTTCCAGGTATTCCATCCAAAAGAACCTGGATAACAACTATTTTGACATTTCCTGGTTTGCCGAACTCCGCTACAATCCCACGCCGAAATGGAATTTCGAGGCCTCCGCAGATGTTACCCGGTACACTGCCAGCAGTTTCGGGGAATCGGTAAATATACCCCTTATCGGGGCGGAAATCACCCGGTATCTGATGAAGAACAACAGGGGAACACTCACCCTGAGGGGTTTTGACCTGCTCAACCAGAATAAGATCGTGCAGCGTACCGGGGATTTGAATTATCTTCGGGAAACCCGTTCCAACAGCATGGGCCGTTACATTATGCTGACCTTCGCTTACCGGCTGAACCAGTTCGGGAATGCACCGGGAGGGGTTGATGTAAGGGTGATGAGACGATGAAAATAATCTTGAATATCAGAATAGTATCTTTTATCAGGACAGATATATTTCGGATTTCGGATGTACAATTTCGGATTTAAAGGCAGGAGTGACCGCAGGTAAATCCGAAATCTCAAATTCGAAATCCGAAATTCTGGAAATTCCGAAATCGAAAATCCGAAATCATGCATATCTATTTTGCAGGTTCGATCCGCGGAGGACGTGAAGATGCCGTGCTGTATGCCCGCATAATCACTTTTCTGAAAACTTTTGGAACCGTCTTCACTGAACACATCGGTGACTCCGGATTGACAGAGAAAGGAGACGAAGACCTTTCCGACCGGCAGATTTACGACCGGGACATGGACTGGCTGATGGCCTCGGAAGTCATCGTGGCAGAAGTGACCACTGTTTCCCTGGGGGTAGGGTACGAAATCGGCCGGGCCGTAGCTGCCGGGAAAAGGGTAATCTGTCTGTACCGGCGACAGCCGGAGAAAAGATTGTCGGCCATGATCGCGGGGTGCCCGGATGTTACATTGTTGCAATATCTGCCAGAAGAAATCCCGGAAACATTGGCGGATTACCTCAGGTAACCGGTAATCGGTAACAGGTAACCGGTAATCGGTAAATAAATCCGAAATCCTTGCCCTGAGCGAAGTCGAAGGGGTAAATCCGACATCCGGAATTATTGAGTCCCCAGCATCGGAAACAGTTTCCGGATTTCCTCTTCTGAAGGTTTTTTCCCGTAGGGTGTCGTTCTGAACGTTTCCGCATACGTTACACGTGTTCCCAAGGTTCCACCGTACCACTTAACCAGTAATGCCTTCACTGTCTCATTCACCGGCTGAAATCTTCCGGCCAGAAATTTCAGCCTTCCTTCGGGGTCGGCAGGGACCTGACCGAGGGTGCCGTTGGTCCAGGGCAACCATTCAAAAAACTGGGATTCATGAGCTGCCATGGCATATATTTTCTGATCAAAGACGGCATCAATTCCGATGGCTATTTCCGGAGAAGAGGAACCGGGATATAAGAAAACGGGATTCTTTTTTAAGGGCGGGGTATCGGGCGCCACATTGGGGACGATGACCATGTAGGAAGCATCCTGAACCAGGAGGCTGGTATTGCGGTGGTCGGGATGATAGTCGTCTGACGGGTGAGTGATGACCAGGTCAGCTTTCCAGTTACGGATGGCCCGGATTACCTTCAGCCGGTTTTCCAGGGTAGGCATCAGTTCGCCGTCGTGGTTGTCCATCACTTCATATTCCACCCCGAACCGTTTCCCGGCTTCCTGAGCTTCGAGCATACGTCTTTTGGCGAGGGCTCCGCCGCCCATCGTCTGATGACCGGCATCGCCGTTGGTCATAGAGACGAATTTCACTTTGCATCCCAGTTTGGTGTACAGGATGGCCGTTCCCCCGGCAATGATGTCGCAGTCATCGGGATGGGCTCCGATGACGATGATGTTCAAGGGAGGCTGCTGGGCAGAACAAAACCCAAAAGCCAGCACAAGCATAAAGACGAACAGGCTCAGTTTTTTCATTATTCAGTGGTTTAAGCTGAATACAATATTAAAAAATAATTCCATCAATTGGAGCCATCCGGGCGGGCCCTTTTTGGGTTAAACATCCGGCCTTGCATTCTTCCTCCTATTTTTATAATATTGTTAGTTGATTTCAACAACTCAACTTTATTACTGACCTTATGAAACTCAAAACAATTATCCATGTACTTTTTGCTGCCTGCATCCTGCTTACAGTTGCTGCTGCCAACTCCTCCCCACTTCCTGATAATCTGAAGCCGGAGAAATACTTCGGATTCCAACCCGGCTCCGATGGCAACCTGTTCAGCTATGAGCAGGTGATCGACTATTACAAAGCCCTGGATGATGCTTCCGGAAACGTGAAAATGCTGGAAGCCGGACAGTCGCCCATGGGTAAGAAGATGTATGTGGTATTCATCTCTTCCGAAGAAAACATAAAAAACCTCGACAAGCTCAAAGCCATCAACAAACAGCTGGCCCTTGACGCCACCCTTTCGGAAAAAGAAAGGAATAACCTGATCAGGGAAGGCAGGGTGTTTGTCATGGCTACGCTGTCCATGCATGCCACGGAAGTTGGTCCGGCCCAGGCCTCTCCGCTGATCGCCTGGCAACTGGTCACTTCAGGAGAAGAATTCATCGCGGATATCATGAAAAATGTAGTCTTCATGGTAGTGCCTACCCACAACCCCGACGGTATGGATATGGTGGTGTCCAATTACCTGAAAAACAAAGGCACCAAATATGAAAAAAGCGCCTTCCCCGGGGTTTACCATAAATACCTTGGTCATGACAACAACCGGGACTACAATGTACTTACGCAGGATGATTCGAGAATGGTCAACCGGCTGCAAAGTACTGAATGGTATCCCCAGGTCTATACGGATAAGCACCAGATGGGCATGACCGGCCCACGGTATTTTGTACCGCCTTATCACGATCCGCTGTCAGAGAATATAGATGCTGAAATGTGGAACTGGGTGGGCTTTTTCGGGGCCAATCTGATCAAAGACATGACGGAAGATGGTTGCACCGGCGTTTCCCAGCGCAATGGCTTCGACAATTACTGGCCGGGAAGCGCCAAAACCTGTCTCTGGAAAAATGTGATCACCTTTCTGACAGAATGCGCCAGTTGTTATGTGGCCACCCCGGCATATGTGGAGCCCAGCGAGTTGTCGGTAGGCGGCAAAGGGCTTTCGGAATACAAGATGAGCACCAACATGCCCAAACCCTGGCCGGGTGGCTGGTGGAGACTGGGGGATATTGTGAAGTTTGAAATCTCTTCCACTTTTTCAGCTTTGCGCACTGCAGCCACAAAAAAAGCAGATATCCTGGAATTCAGGAATATGATGTGCCGCAGGCAGGTGGAAGCCGGGAAATCCCAACCTCCTTATTATTATATCCTTCCGAAAAAACAACATGACCCCGGAGAACTGGCCTCGCTGGTCAGGCTTATGCAGGAACACGGCGTGGAAGTAGCCAGCCTGAAAAAGGATTATCGCGAAGGAGATTTCATCTTCAACGAGGGAGATATTGTCATTCCCCTCGCCCAACCTTACCGGGCGTTCATCAAGGAAGTCATGGAAAAGCAGATTTACCCGGAACGCCACTATTCCCCGGGCGGACCGCTGGTCAAACCCTATGACATCACCTCCTGGTCCTTCCCGCTGCACCGGGGACTGGTTTCATGGGAGATCGACCAAAGAATCCCGGTGCTGGAAGAGAACATGAAACCGGTTACGATTCCGTTCAGGCTTTCGGCGCCGGTTGCCAAATCATTTGCCTATGCCCTGCTCCCTTCCAACTGTAACGAAAGCTATAAAACAGCCTTTGCTGCGCTTAATAAAAATGCGAAAGTGTTCCGGACGACTGCTGACTGGAACAAAACAGGGCAGATAATCCCTGCCGGCAGTTTTATGGTTGAAAGAAACGGGGAAACCCTCCGGCTGCTGGAAGCATCTGATGGAGGCGCTCTGTACCTGGAGGAAAAACCGGCTGCCGGTATGGAAGAAATCCATATGCCCCGGATTGCTTTTCTGGAAACCTGGTTCAGTGACATAGATGCCGGATGGACCCGTTACCTCCTGGATAATTACCAGGTGCCCTTCACCACCCTGCACCCGGGCGATGTAAAAACCAGCGATCTGGCCGGAAAGTTTGATGTGCTGCTGATTTCCGAAAATGCAAAATCGGTGCTCATGGAAGGTAAATCCAGGAGGGAGGAAGGTTATGTTGTTTCCGACTTTCCGCCAGAGTATACCAAAGGATTGGGCGCTGAAGGATTGAACAAAATACTTTCTTTTATTAACCAGGGAGGCAAGGTGGTTACCTGGGGAGAATCAACTACCCTGTTTGCCGGTTCACTGGCCATCAAAAATGAGAGAAATGAATCGGAAGAGTTTAACCTGCCCTTCAGCAATGCTGCTGAAAGTCTGGGCAAGGCAGGATTGTATGCTCCTGGCAACCTGGTCAGGATGGAATTGCTGACAGGGCATCCGTTGACCTATGGCATGCCCGCAGAGGCGAATATTTTTTACCGCGGAAGAGGTGTATTCAACACTTCACCTCCGGTATTTGACACCGACCGGCGGGTGATCGGCAGGTTTCCGGAGAAGGAGATCCTGAGAAGCGGATATATGGAAAATGAACAACTGATTTCCGGCAAAGCGGCGATGGTCCTGGTGAAAAAAGGAGAAGGCCAGCTGGTCTTGCTGGCCTTCAGTCCGGCTTTCAGGGCTTCCACCCAGGGCGCCTTTAAGATCCTGTTCAATTCAATTTTAATGAAGTAAACTGAGCCGGAAGCTCATGTTTACTTCTTCGGCAATGGGGCCACACCGGCCATGTCGCCAATGACATTCACCAGTTCGCTTCCGGCCGGCACAACGATTTTGGTATTGGTTTCAAGGGATTTTTCCACGGCCTGAAGCTTACGAAGCATCTGGGCATTTCCGACAAAATATTTTTCTGCGGCTTCGTTGACCAGCCGTATGGCTTCAGCTTCCCCTTCGGCAAGCAAAATTT
>DAIDJX010000011.1 GCA_027451165.1 Prolixibacteraceae bacterium
AGCAGATCTCCAACACGATTTCCGGCTACACCGGCACGCTGGTGCAGGGCAGCTACACGCCGAATGTTCCGGTGCTGGCGGGCACGGTGGCGGATGTGCAAGCGGCATCCGGGAACGGTTCATGAGGTGCGGGAGGCCGTGGTCGCTGCCGGACTGAAACGTGTCCGACCGGCCATGATGACCACTGCGGTGGCCGTTATTGCTCTGCTGCCGGTTTTGACTTCCACCGGAAAAGGAGCCGACATCATGGTTCCTATGGCCATCCCGACGTTCGGGGGCATGATCATCCAGGTGATGACCATTTTTGTGGTTCCGTTGTTCCAGTCCATGTGGCGGGAATGGGCGGTGACCCATCAGAAACCTGCATTAGCTGAATTCAATTCAAATACGGACAGGGATGAAAACTTCAGTTTATAGAAAACTTCTGATATTAACCCTGGCTACTTTGATTTCCATCATGGCTAAAAGTCAGGCACAGGATTCCCTGATGGACTACCTGGAACTTGCTGCAAGAAATAATCCGGTAGTCTTGCAGAAACTTGCTGAATATGAGGCTTCTCTTCAAAAGATCCCGCAAGTGGGTAGTCTGCCCGATCCTGAATGGAGTACAGGAATTTTCCTGAGCCCGATGGAACTGGTTGGAGGAAAACAGATGGCCGATTTACGCCTCATGCAGATGTTCCCGTGGTTTGGCACGCTGAAAGCGGCCAAAGACGAAATGAGCCTGATGGCCAAAGCCGCATTTGAAGTTTTGCGTGATGCTAAATTACAGTTGTTTTACGATGTTCAACGGACTTTTTACGAACTGCAGAAAATCAACCGGATCCTTCGCATTTCCGGGGAAAACTTGTTATTCCTTCATCTGCGGTGCTGTGGACAGGTAAACGCTCCATCGTATATGTGAAACAGGAAGGAGATGAACCTGTTTTTAAACTTCGTGAGGTAGAGCTGGGACCCAAACTGGGGGATGGTTTTGTGATTTTGGGCGGACTCTCGGCAGGGGAAGAAATTGTCAGTCAGGGTGCCTTCAGTGTGGATGCCGCGGCCCAGCTGGAAGGCAAGCCAAGCATGATGAACCTTACGGGCGGAGATGTTCAGTCAGGGCATGACCATGATGGAATGTCGGGGGTGCGCAATGAGCAGAAAATGGAAAAGGATTCTGAAACACCTCACATGGAACATCAAATGATCAGGGTGGCCGGGAATTGCGGCATGTGCGAAAAGCGCATTGAAAAAGCAGCGTTAAACGTCACCGGGGTTTCAGCCGCCGACTGGAACCAGGAAACCAACAAGCTCGAGGTTACTTTCGACGATTCCAAAACCAATGCGGATAAGATTGAAATGGCTGTCGCAAAGGTAGGTCACGACACCCCTCACCATAAAGCGGCAGATGATGTGTACAACAAGCTGCCGGGTTGCTGCAAATATGATCGGGGATCGGCAAAAAATGAGGGTCCCACCCAGCATCAGCATTGATCAGGTAAACGGGTTTATTCTTCAACGAGAAATTATGTGCGAGGCTGACATTTTCATTTGTCAGCCTCTTATTCATTATGATACCGACTGTTTGCACTTCATTTCTGTTTGCATGCAGTTGGCACAAATGAAAAAGAGTCACAAATCTACTTTGCAACTCTTTGATTTCCAGTAGCGAGAGCCGGGCATGATCCGGCGACCTCTTGATTATGAATCAAACGCTCTAACCAACTGAGCTACCTCGCCATTAATTTCTGAACTACCCCGCAGGGCATCTGAAAATCGAGGTGCAAATATACAATTTATTTGAAGAAACCATAATTTGTCAAAAAAATAGTATATTGGAAACGAATTTTCAAGTCATTTTTTAACCTAGTTTGAAACCATACTTTTTAAAACCAGCCTATGAACAGGAAGAATAAAATTCAACTGGAATATATTATTAATTGCTCACCCAAGGTGCTGTTCAACCGGCTGAGTACTCCCTCCGGACTTGCTGAATGGTTCGCAGATAATGTTATTTTAGATGGAAAAGAATATACTTTCCTTTGGAAAGGATCTAAGGAAGTGGCTGAACTATCACTGTTCAAGGAAAATAAACTGGTCCGGTATACCTGGAAATCTGACGATCATACCTATTTTGAATTCAGGGTCACACAGGATGAACTAACCGGAGAGGTGTCCCTGATCGTTACTGATTTTGCCACCGAAAATGAAACCACTGAAATTGTAAGCCTCTGGAACAACCACATCGGTGTTCTCCGTCATGTGGTCGGGTCATGACAATTTTTAACATCTCTTTACCCGAAAATTCCTTAGATTTGCCCTCTGATTAGGATTTGCTTTAATGATTAAACGTTTACACTGGTACGTACTGAAAACCTTTCTGGGGCCATTTGTTCTGACCTTCTTCATCTGTGTTTTCATCCTGCTGATGCAATTCCTGTGGAAGTATGTGGATGACCTGATCGGAAAGGGCCTCGACTGGAATATCATGGGAGAATTGCTGTTTTACGCCTCATTTGGTCTGCTACCCTATGCCTTCCCGCTTTCCACCCTGCTCGCTTCCATAATGGCTTTCGGCGAACTGGGGGAAAACTACGAACTGGTGGCCATGAAATCATCCGGCATCTCACTTTTCCGAATCATGAAACCACTGATCGTGGTGGCTGTCTTCATCACCCTGACTGCCTTTTTCTTTGCCAATTATGTCCTCCCCCATACCAACCTGCGCTTCTCCACCCTCCTTTGGTCTGTGAAACAGCAACGACCTGAAATGGTGTTGAAAGCGGGTGTTTTTACCAACGACATTGATGGGTACAGTATCAGGGTGGGCCGAATTGACGATGCCCTGCACGATATTCTGATTTACGACCATACCAATGGGAAAACCAACCAGAGCGTAACCGTCGCCGACTCAGGATTCCTCCACATCACCGAAGATAAAAACTACATGGTACTTACCCTGTACAACGGAGAGAATTTTTCGGAGGAAAACCTCAACAAAAGCCAGAACGGTTACCCCTTCCGCCGGGACCGGTTTAAAAAGCAGGTACTCAACGTCAGGGTTTATAATTTTGATTTTCAACGGCGCGATGAAAGCATTTTCAGGAACAGCTACCGGATGCTTAATATTTCCCAACTGGAAGTTGCCAGGGATTCCATGGTCAGGGATTATCTTTTCAGAGTGAAGAATTTCGTTGGGGCCACCCGCTACAATACCTATGTTCAACAGCGACTTTATGCCAGGGTAAATAAAAATGATTCGTTGCTGAGAAGCTATATGGCTGATTCTGTGAAGTATTTCGATACAGCAGATCTTCTGGCAGGGCCCAACTCCTGGAACAAAATGGAGGTGCTCACCATGGCGATCAACAATGCCCGGACCAATTTTCAGGAAGTAAACAGCATAGATAACAACCTATACGCCCGGAAGCGTCGCATCAACATGCACGAAATGGAGTTTCACCGGAAATTTACCCTTTCCTTTGCTGTGCTTATCTTCTTTTTCATAGGCGCCCCACTGGGAGCGATCATCCGCAAAGGAGGCCTCGGTATGCCCGTTGTGGTTTCCATCCTCCTGTTTATTCTCTATTATATTTTCTCTATGACAGGGGAAAAATCGGCACGTGAAGATGTCTGGAACATGGCAACGGGTATGTGGTTCTCCTCCTTCATTTTCCTTTATGTAGGCATCTGGCTGACTTACAAAGCGGTAACCGACTCATCCATCCTTCTGACAGAAACTTATACCAATCTGCTGAAAAAGGTAATTCCGCAGAAATGGCTGACTAAAATTCTGAAAGATGAAAATCCTTCAGCTGACCAATAAACCACCCTGGCCGCCCCGCGACGGCGGAGCCATCGCCATATTGAACCTTACCACCGGTTTTGCCGGCTGCGGAAACCAGGTTACTGTATTGGCGATGAATACCCGGAAACATCACATCAACCCGGATGACCTGCCTGCCAATCTCCGGCAAACCGCAGATTTCCGCTATGTCGAGGTGCCAGCAGTCCTCTCGCCGGCGGGCATCCTGACCAACCTCTTTTTCTCCAAAGAACCATACACCGCAGTCCGTTTCATTGCTGATAATTTTCGCGGGGAACTGATAAAACTGCTCAATGAAAACACATTTGACATTATTCAGTTGGAAGGTGCCTATCTTTGCCCGTACATCCCTGACATCCGGCAAAATAGCAAAGCGTTGGTAGCCCTCAGGGCCCACAACATCGAATCTGAAATATGGGACCGTCATGCAGCTGCTGCCAAAGGATGGAAAAAATGGTATTTCAGCAACCTCAGCCGGAGAATCCGGGATTTTGAAGAAAAATGGATGAACCACTACGACTTGCTGATCCCCATCACGGGAAGGGACGGCGATCAGTTCAATGCCTCCGGAAATCAGAAACCGGTAATGGTTATCCCCGGTGGAATCGATTTTTCCGTGATGGACAGGTCTTCAATGGAAGCTGAAAACACCCTGTTTCACATAGGTTCTCTCGACTGGTTACCCAACCAGGAAGGATTGCTCTGGTTTGTAGATCATTGCTGGGACAAAATCAGGCAACAAATTCCAGGTCTGACTTTCAGGATTGCCGGCAGAAATGCCCCTGAATGGCTGATAGCCAGGCTCAACCGTCCGGGGATCGACTATTGTGGAGAAGTTCCGGATGCCGGAAGTTTTATCCGATCCAATGGGATCATGGTGGTACCGCTATTTTCAGGGAGTGGTATGAGAATCAAAATAATTGAAGGAATGTCGCTCGGGAAGGCAATTGTAACCACCACTACCGGCGCTGAAGGGATTGCAGTGACCGACAGGGAGAACATCATGCTGGCTGATGATCCTGTTTCATTTATTCAGAAGACGGAGAATCTGCTTCAGGATAAAGCGATGTCCCTGAAAATGGGAGATAATGCACTTGAATTTGCACGTATCCATTACGATCACCTGCATCTGGCAGAAAAACTTACAGGATTTTACCAACAATACAGCAAATAATGGCCACAGTCCTCTTCTGGATATTCTTCCTGACCATATTCTACACTGTTGCGGGATATGGCCTGATCCTCTTTCTGCTGGTCAGGATCAGACGGCTCTTCCGGAGAAAAAAGCAACCGGTGGTTGCCGGGTTTGAACCGGAAGTATGTCTTTTTGTGACCGCCTACAATGAAAAGGATTATGTGAGGCAGAAGGTAGAAAATTCGTTTTCGCTGGATTATCCGCGGGAAAAAGTGCAATATATCTGGGTAACAGACGGATCTGACGATGGTACTCCCGAAATACTGAAGGAATATCCCGGAATCGAAGTGTACCACCAACCAGGGCGACGTGGAAAAATCGATGCCATGAACCGGGGAATGGCATTTGTCAGGGCGCCGCTGGTGATTTTTTCCGATACCAACACCCTGCTGAGTCAACAAACCATCCGGGTGATGGTCTCCATTTTTTCTTCTCCGGAAGTAGGATGTGTGGCCGGAGAAAAGCGAATTACCGAAAAGAAGGAAGACAGTGCTTCCGGAGCAGGAGAAGGACTCTACTGGAAATTGGAATCTGCAGTAAAACAGATGGATGCCGAGCTGAATTCAGCAGTGGGAGGTGTCGGGGAATTGTTTGCCATCCGGACAGATCTTTTTCAACCGGTAGAGCCTGATACCATCCTCGATGATTTTACCATTTCCCTGAGGATTGCCGCCAAAGGTTATAAGATCGCCTATTCCGCCGATGCCTGGGCAGAGGAAACAGCATCTTTAAATGTTCAGGAAGAGCTGAAACGGAAAACCAGGATTGCCGCCGGTGGGCTTCAAACCCTTTCACGACTGGCTTACCTGCTGAATCCATTTAAATACGGGTGGCTGAGCTGGCAGTTTTTCTCCCATAAAGTCCTGCGATGGACGGTCTCATCACTGTTTCTCTTTCTGCTTTTACCTGTTAATATCTGGCTGGTTGCTGAAAGGAATACATGGGTTACTGTCGAATTCCCTACCCTTCTGTTGTGGCTCCAGTTGATCTGCTGGCCGTTGGCCCTTGCAGGATGGCTGGCTGAATCCAGAAAACTGCGCATGAAATTCTTCTTTATCCCCTATTATTTTGTAGCCATCAACTATGCTTCCATAAAAGGGATAGTCCGGTATTTCCGGGGAAAACAAAAGGTAACCTGGGAAAAAGCCAGGCGAGCCACGTAATTTCGGATTTCGGATCTACAATTCCGGATTTGAACTTTTATAGTACTTTTGTACACCAAATTTTTTCGAGATGAGTGAATTCAGACTGGACCCTATTCCCGATGCAATAGAAGCTTTTAAGAATGGGGAGTTTGTCATTGTGGTGGATGATGAAGACCGGGAGAATGAAGGAGATCTGATTTGTGCTTCTTCGTTGATCACTCCTGAAAAGGTCAATTTTATGACCATCCATGCCCGTGGCCTTATATGTATTTCCCTCTCTGAAAAACGCTGCGAAGAGCTGGAATTGCACATGATGTCGAACCAGAATACTTCTTTCCATTCCACACAATTTACCGTTTCTGTAGATGTGATCCAGCCGGGGGTTACTACCGGAATTTCTGCTCATGACCGGGCCATGACCATTCTGGCCCTGACGAATGAAAAGACGAAGCCGGAAGATCTGGGGCGCCCCGGGCATATTTTCCCGCTTAAAGCAAAGAACCGGGGTGTACTGCGCCGTACCGGACATACGGAAGCATCCATAGACCTGGCGCGGTTAGCCGGATTGTATCCCTCCGGCGTGCTGGTGGAAGTGATGAATGAAGATGGCACCATGGCCCGTCTGCCACAGTTAATCGCTATGGCAGAAAAGTTCAACCTGAAAATAATTTCCATTAAAGATCTCATTGCTTACCGACTGAAGAAAGAAAGCCTGATCAAACGCGGGGAAGACGTGGAATTACCCACCCTCCACGGCACCTTCCGGGTCATTCCCTTTGTCCAGAAAAGCAATGGCGCAGAACATGTTGCCCTGGTTAAAGGAACCTGGGATACGGATGAACCTGTGCTCGTCAGGGTACATTCCTCTTGCATGACCGGCGACATCTTTGGATCACTGCGCTGCGAATGTGGCGACCAGCTCCATTCTGCGATGGAAATCATTGAAAAGGAAGGGAAAGGGGTCATTGTGTACATGATGCAGGAAGGCCGGGGCATCGGCCTGCTTAACAAAATTGCAGCTTACAAGTTACAGGACCAGGGCCTCGATACCGTGGATGCCAACATTCACCTGGGTTTCCGGCCCGACGAGAGGGACTACGGCGTTGGTGCCCAGATCCTCCGGAATCTGGGAGTGACCAAAATGAAGCTGATGACCAACAATCCGGTAAAACGTGTCGGGCTCGAAGCCTTCGGACTGGAAGTGGTTACCATTGTACCACTGGAAATCAAACCCAATCCCTACAATGAACGCTACCTGCAGACAAAACGTGACAAACTTGGCCACCACCTCAATTTTTAAGTCATTCGCTACGCTGTCATTCGCTACGCTGTCATTCGCTACGCTGTCATTAGCCTACGGCGTCAATTGCCTACGGCGTCATTGGCCCTTCGGGCGTCATTAGACCATTGACGCGAAAAGCAAATGAACAGTGACGCGAAGCAAATGACCAGTGACGCGAAGCAAATGACCAATGACGCGAAGCAAATGACCAATGACGCGAAGCAAATGACCAATTACGCGAAGCAAATGACCAATGATTGACCATGAATGATTATTATGACATAGAATATGGTGGCGACGGCCTAAAAGAGGGAGTCGACTACTACTTGTCTCCGGAAGGCTTCCGGGTAATGACCGAGGAATACTTAACCCGCAGGGGCTACTGTTGTGCCAACGGATGTCGCCATTGCCCTTACTGGCCAAAGGCCAGAAAAGGTAATACAGTTTTGAGGAAACAAAATTAACTGGCTGGTGACTGCTCCGCCCGGTCGCTGAGCGGAGCCGAAGCGCCGGCTACTGGCTGCCGGCGACAGGTAATAAGGCAATGTTCAGCACTTCCCCGATATTCTTCACAAAATGGAATGTCAATCCTGTCAGGTAGGCTTCCTTGATTTCTTCAAGATCCTTCCGGTTGTTTTCAGATAAAATGATCTCACTGATGCCGGCTCTTTTGGCTGCCAGGATTTTCTCCTTGATACCCCCAACCGGCAACACTTTTCCCCTCAAAGTAATTTCGCCCGTCATCGCTACAGCTGATTTCACCTTTCGCCCGGTAAACGCCGACGCCAGGGAGGTGACCATGGTGATGCCGGCAGATGGCCCATCCTTTGGGATAGCTCCCTCCGGAACGTGTATATGCACATTCCTTTCGGTAAAACTGTCAGGATCCAGCTGCAACTCTTCGGCATGGCTTTTCAGGTATTCCAGGGCCAGTACTGCCGATTCTTTCATTACATCCCCGAGATTCCCGGTGATGGTGAGGTTTCCTTTGCCCTTGCTCAGACTGCTTTCCACATAGAGAATCTCTCCGCCGGCAGCTGTCCATGCCAAGCCAGTTACCACCCCTGTAAATTCATTTCCCTGATAGGCTTCCCTGGTGTATTCGATGACACCCAGGTACTCCCGGATATCTTCCGTTGTCAGCGCTGCCCGGTAGGTTTCCCCGAAAGCCACTTTCCGGGCAACCCTGCGGATGATCCGGGCAAGCTTCTTGTCCAGCTCCCGGACTCCGGATTCGCGGGTGTAATGCTCAATAATATATTCGAGCACTTCCGGAGAAAAACTTACCTCCTCCGGTTGAACCCCATGGTTTTCAAGTTGTTTGGGAATCAGGTGGCGACGGGCAATTTCTGTTTTTTCTTCCACGAGGTAACCACTGACCTCTATCAGCTCCAGCCGGTCGCGCAAGGGCGGTGAAATGGTATTTAGCGTGTTGGCCGTAGCAATGAACATCACCCGGCTGAGGTCATATTCCACTTCCACATAATTGTCATGGAATTCCATGTTTTGTTCCGGATCCAAAACTTCCAGCAAGGCAGACGCCGGATCTCCGTTGTATTGTTTGGTCACTTTGTCGATCTCGTCAAGAACAAAAACAGGATTCGACGATTTTGCTTTTTTGATGTTCTGGATAACCCGGCCGGGCATTGCACCGATGTAAGTCTTACGGTGACCCCTGATTTCCGATTCATCATGAAGTCCGCCAAGGCTCATCCTGACATACTTCCTGTCGAGCGCACGGGCTATCGACTTTCCAAGGGAAGTTTTTCCTACACCCGGAGGGCCGTACAAACATAAAATGGGCGATTTCAGGTCATTTTTCAGTTTCAGAACGGCCAGATGCTCCAGAATGCGCTCTTTGACTTTTTCAAGGCCAAAATGATCTTCATCGAGAACCAGACGGGCATGTTCCAGGTCAAAATTATCTTCCGTTATCTCATCCCAGGGAAGATCGAGCAGTGTCTGGCAATAGGAAAATTGTACTGAATACTCCCCTGATGCCGGATTCAGCCGGCTGAGTTTATCCACTTCTTTATGGAAATGCACGGATACCTCCTCCTTCCACAACTTCTTTTCAGCCTTTTCCCGCAGGTTTTTGATCTCCTGCTCTACCGGGTTTCCGCCCAATTCATCCTGAATGGTTTTAATCTGCTGATGGAGCAGATATTCCCGCTGCTGCTTGTCAATGTCAGTCTTTACCTTGTTCTGGATATCATTCTTCAGTTCCAGCATCTGCACTTCTTTCACCAGATAGCTGATGGCCTGGACCCCCCTGTCGCGGAGATCGTCAATCTCCAGTAGTTTCTGTTTTTCCTCCACACCGATGTCGGTATTGGAGCATATAAAATTGATCAGGAAGGTGGAATTCTCTATGTTCTTGACCGCAAAAGAGGCTTCCGGAGGAATATTGGAGGAAAAATGGGCAATTTTGATGGACAAGTCTTTCAGCGATCCGACGATGGCATTGAATTCATTGCTGTCAACCGGAATTATATCCCTGAGTGGTTCGACGGATGCTTTGAAGTAAGGATCTTCCGAAACAAACTCCCGGATTTTGATGCGCCTTTTCCCTTGAATAATGATGGTAGTTGATCCGTCGGGCATTTCCAGAATTTTCAGGATTTCCGCCATGGTTCCCGTCTGGTAAAGATCGCCGGGGGCAGGATCATCCTGAACCACATCCAGTTGCGCCAGGGTTCCCAGCAAACGGGATCCGCGGTACACATCCTGCACCAGTTTAAGCGATTTCTGCCGCCCTATGGTAATCGGAATTACCACACCAGGGAAAAGGACGGTATTCCGGAGAGGTAAAACCGGCAAAATATCCGGAATTTCCATGTTGTGCAACTCTGAATCATCTCCATCGGCGATGATCGGAAGAAATTCTCCCTGTTGGTGGGACAGTTCTGACAAGAAAGGAGTTATTTTAAGCTTTTTCTGATTTTCCATTTTTTATGTTTTGCATGACAAAATGTCGGTATTCCGTACTTCAGAATACCAGGATCTGGAGTTTGCAATAGTTATGCCAATTGGACACCATGACAGGCAGATAAAAAAAATCCCGGAGATTTGCTCCGGGATTCTTTCTGTAGCTGCAGAAACTATTTGTTCCTTTTTTCCATGTGCGTTTTATAGCGATTCATGAACTTGTCAACCCTACCGGCGGTATCCACCAGTTTCACCTTACCGGTGTAAAACGGATGGGATGTGTTCGAAATTTCCAGTTTCACCAACGGATACTGAACACCATCAATATCAACGTTTTCTCTGGTCTGAACAGTTGACCTGGTAAGAAAAGTATGACCATTGGACATATCTCTGAATGCCACCATTCTGTAACTTGCAGGATGTATTCCTTTTTTCATCTGTTTAAAATATTTAGTATTCCAAAATTGTAAACCGGGAAACAGATGGAATTCACATGTAACCAATAATCAGTTCGGTTGATGTTTTGTGGAACATGTTCATTTCATAACAATAAAAATTTCCTCGGTTCTTTAAACGGGGGGCAAAGATAGTGTTATCCCGGTTAATTTCCAAACACTCAGCCCCTAATATTTAACACTTTTTTCATTCATCCTTTCTGGTGATGATCGGCGCCCTGACGAAAGGTTTTTTCCTGTCGAAGAGGTAACGCATCGTATAATGGGTTTTCATCTGCTTTCCACCCACCGATTCATACAAGGCAATGATTTTGGGATTGAAGTCGCCGGCCCAGGAAAGTTCCATTTCTTTATACCAGGGTTTCCGGTACATGGCCGGGCGCAAATGCCAGAACATGGCAGATTCAATCCCTGAGCGCTGAAATTTCGGGGAAATTCCGATGATGATACTCCGGGTACGGGTCATCACCTTTCTTTTTCGGTACCACATCAAACGGAGGATGTTCAGCAAATTAAGCTTACCGTTTATCCGGATCAGCATCTGGTTGATATCGGGGATCATCACAAAGAGGGCGATCGGATGCCCTTCATGGTAAGCAAACCAGATGAACTCTTCTTCTATCATCATTTTGGAGGAACCCAGGAAATCACGCAACTCGTCCTTGTCAATCGGTTTAAAATGTTCATGGTAGCGCCAGGCGTCATCATATACCGTGCAGAAGTCATCAATGAATTTCTCTTTCTTTTCCCACGAAAAATGTTCAAAGCTGAACTGAGGTTTTTTGGCCACCCACTCTGCAATTTTCCAAAAGCGCTCGGGCAATTCCGGAAGCGTGGTATCGAGGTGATAACTGAATTGTTTAAAGTAAACCTGGAAACCAAACCGCTCGAATAATTTCTGGTAATAAGGCGGATTGTAGGGCATACCGAACCCCTGCGGCATAAAACCTTCGACCAGTAACCCCCAGTTAATGTAGTTCTCCCCGAAATTCACCGGTCCGTCCATAGCTTCCATTCCCTTGGATTTCAACCATTTTACAGCAGTTTCAAACAGCATGTCAGCCGCTTCCTGGTTATCCACACATTCAAAAAAGCCGCAACTTCCCGTGGGTTGTTCAAATAATACGGCTTTATCCATGTTGTAAAAAGCGGCAATCCGGCCAATGACTTTTCCCTTGTCATTCAACAAAATCCACCTGCAGGCATCCCCATTTTTGAAAGAAGGATTTTTTGCCGGATTAAAGGTGCTTTCCACCATAACCTCCAGGGGGCAGGCCCAATTGGGATCATCTTTATACACCAGGTGAGGTACCCGGTGAAACATCTGTTTGCTTTTCTTATCGTTAACTTCCAGAATCTGCATATCTAAAACGTTATATGTTGCAATATAAGACTTTTTTCTGAACTGTAATGAAACCTTTGTTATGGCTTACCCAGCCAATCCTTTTTCAAGTTCCTCTGCCAGGAAAACAGCTGTTTCGGTCCCCCCTTCCCTCAAAATGATACTCCAATCCGTCACCATTTGTTTCATGTTTAATGAACGGTTGGCAAAGTGAAGCAAGGACCGGTAGAGTACATTGGACAGAGACGGATCTTTGGCCAGTGTAATGAATTCATCGAAAAAGGGATCGAAAATCTCGTCGGGAGAAGCTTTGTCCATCATTGCCAATCGCCCGGCCAGGTGAATGGAAGTATAACGAACCCAGTGTTTCTTTCCCCTGCACCATTCCAGCGCTTTTACATAGGCAAAAGGGGTTCGCCACCAAAGGTTGGCAGAAAGCTGTTCGGCGATTTCACTGTTTTCAGAACTCTTTGTCCAGAAATCCATCTGCTCCTCGGTAACCTGGCCTGGTTCATCCAGCATAGTAGCGAGAATCATGGTTTCCCTCCAGTTCCTGTTCCAAAGCTTGAGCGCAACGACATGGGAAGGTGCATACCTGCCGGCAATAGTTTTCAGATCAGTTAAAGATACCCCCATGTTCACCTTATACTGAATTCCATACCGCTGCATGGCTGAGACAGCTTCTCCGTTCCTGAAAGAAGTGATCTCCTTCAGCATTTCCCTGAAACGCTGTTCAGCTTCCTTATTGTCCAACCAGATGTCCATTCCCGGCAATTTCCTGCAAAATTAGCAAATTAGCAGTTTCTGCGACCGGCTGAGGGGAAAGCTTCAGTCGCCGGCAATATTCAATACCGGAATTTTATACTTTTACCTGCGAATGCCAAAAATGGATGAAACAGATCCTGAACCATATTTATGAGGTAAGAAACAGCGAATTCTACCGGAACATCGGCAGGTTGTTCTCCGGGATATTCCTGGCCAGGATCATTCCGGCGCTGTTTGCGCTGCTTATTGCCCGACTGTATGCCCCTGAAAGTTTCGGTGACTATATGTTGTTTCTCAGTATCTCTGCGCTGCTTTCTGTTTTTGTGAATGGTGGGTACGAGGGAGCCCTCCTGATTGCCGGAAACGAAATACGTAGGGAAGCTATCTACAGGTTTTCAATGCGCATTAATCTGATTATCAACAGTTCTGTTCTAATTGTTTTACTGTTCTATTTGTTTATACATCCCGGAGATGCAGGCCGGAACCAGATGCTGCTGCTGATTCCCTGCTATTCTTTCTTTTTTGGTGCTACCCAGATGGTCCGCAACAGGCTGATCAGCCGGAAAGCATTCCGCAGGTTAGCAGTCCTCGAAATGGTTAGGGCCTTCCTGACCGGCGCATTGCAAAGTATGTGTTTTGTATTTCCTGAAACAGGATTGTTTACAGGGCTTGTAGCGGCACAAATCATTACTTTTTGCTGGTTTGCAGAAATCCGGTTTTCTCTCCGGAAAGATTCTTTCTCCCGCCCCAACCGCCTCGAACGGGCCCTGGCCGGGCGATACCGTCGTTTTCCGTTATATTCACTCCCCGCAGAGTTTTTTAATTTTTTGAGCCAGCAATTACCTGTTTTCCTGATCAAACCCTTCTTCGGGAGCAGCAATCTGGGGCTTTATTCCTTCTCTCACCGCTATCTGTTTATTCCGGTGCAAATGACAGGAATTTCCATCGGTAGCGTATATGTGGAAAAAGCCTCTGCCCTCCGGTCGTCTCCGGTCGAACTGTCTGAATTGACCTATTCCCTGTTCAAAAAACAGGTCTGGCTCTCTTTACTCCCTTTCACCCTGATTGCTTTTTGGGGAAAACCGGTTTTTTCCTTCCTTTTTGGCCCGGCATGGAGCTATTCCGGATATTTAGCCCAAATCCTTGCGCCCTGGCTCTTCTTCGTTTTTATCAGTTCTCCCTTATCCATGATACTGACAGTCAGGGAGAAGCAGAAAGAATCAATGCTTTTCAATATTCTTCTGCTTCTGACGCGGGCCTCGGTCCTGCTTGCCGGCGGATTGTGGCTGAAAAACCTGTCTGTTACCATCGCATTGTTCAGTGGTACAGGTGTTCTCTTCTTTGCCTTCCTGGGCGGCTGGTCACTTCGACTGGCCGGAGTTAACCTCTTTCATGCTGCTGGTTTTCTGCTGAAAGCATTGATAATATGCTCTTTACCTTTGTTAATCCTCTGGCTATGGATATAATCCCAAAGATCAGTCTGGTACGATACAAATGGCAACAGGCGGGTGGTGTGCTGGCAACAGGCTTCATCCGGCACGAAGATACATTTGTAACCTTCAGGCAACTGGCTGACAGCCTGGATTCGAAGGCAAGTTATTTTGCTGATTTTAAGGAAATTGCCAGTCAGGTGAACGGACAATTTTCCCTGATTGCTGAAAAGAACGGGGAAGTTTGGATCAGCTGCTGTCAAACCTGGAGTTTTCCCCTTTTTTACCATTTTTCTTCTACCGGATTGTGGATCAGCGATGATCCCCGTGAAATATTGGACAGGATGGGGAAGCCGGCATTAAAAAAGGAAATCCTTCCCTATTTTCTGAATTTTGGCGTCACTCCCGGTTCAGAGACACTGGTTGAAGAAATACAGCAGGTCCGACCCGGCGAAGTGATCTGTTTTTCATTGAAAAGCAAAGAAAAAGAACACTTTCTGCCAGATCGCGGAATGGATAAAATTTCCCTCCAATCGGATGATGAGACTTATGCTCAGCTGCATAAGGTATTCGTAAAATATTCCGGTTTCCTAAATGGGAAAAAGGTATTGGTTCCGCTGACGGGTGGTTATGATTCACGCTTAATTGCCTGTATGCTGAAAGAAGCAGGACATAATAATGTATTGTGTGCCACCTGGGGTCGGTCGGGGAATTCCGAAACTGACACCGCAGAAAAGGTCGCTAAAACGCTGGGATTTCCCTGGGTTTTTGTTCCGACTGATGAACAGGTGAAGCCCGGTTTTTGGAATGAGGCACTTTTTAAGCGTTACATCGACTGGTCGGGACATTTTTCATCGATGCCCTACCTTCAGGATTATTTTGCCATTCACTTTTTAATTGAATCAGGGCTGATCGATGAAGACACGGTGGCACTCCCTGGTCATCCGGGCGATTTTCTCCGGGGATCGCACCTGTACAGCGATCTGCCGGAACAAAATAAAGGTGAAGTAATTGACAGTATCATTGACAACTTCGGAACCTCACTACCCCTGACCAAAACCGAAAGAACCATTGTCAGGGATTTAATTGCTGCCGGGTACTGTTCTGATGATCGTCTTATTAATCCGGTGGCAGCCTACGAGAGGTGGGACATGGAAGAGCGGCAATGCAAATTCATCGGAAATTCGTCGCAGGTGTACTCTTTTTTCGGTATCAGCCAGGTAGTGCCATTGTTTGATAAAGAATTGCTCGATTACTTCCTAGCCCTGCCTTTTGAACAAAGGCTGGGAGCTTCCAAGTATAATAAAACAATTGAAAATATGGTATTTAAGCCCCTTGGATGTGATTTTAACCTTAAGCCCGTGGGGGTTGCAATGAAAACGGGCAACAAATGGAAATCGTTCTTGTTGAAAATGCTGCCACTTCCATTAAAAGAATGGTATTATCCGGTGAAAGATGATGCTTTTTACCGGGAATTAACTGAGGCATTGATGGAGTCAGATTTCTCCAACCGATACAGAAAACCTTTTAAATCACACTATTACAACTGTTACCTAACGCAGTGGTACAAGTATTTTGTTGAAAATCAACTGCATCACACATTTTTGGAAAAGTCCAAATGAAAATCCCTACCTTTGACAAAAATCAGTGAAACAATGTTCAACTTGAAAGGCCGAACCAAGAGTATCCTGCTGATTACCGGTGGTATTATCACTTTTTTTCTTTTCTGGTTTTTCAGCAACATTGTCTCCTACATTCTGCTCTCCCTGATCCTTTCCTTTATGGGGCGCCCCCTGATGAAGGTTTTTGACCGCATCCGTTTCCGGAAAATGAAAGTACCGAAATCCCTGGCAGCATTTATCACCCTGCTGACTTTGTGGTTGGTTTTCATCGGATGCTTCAGGTTCCTGGTACCTTTGCTGGTTAAGGAGTTTGAGACTTTCTCCTCCATAGACTTCGGAAAAATCATGAATTCCCTCAAAGATCCGCTATCCCGGTTTTTTACTTTCTTCAGCCGTAAACCAGTGGAAATCACCGATACCACATTTATAGATATTATTTCGGACCAGCTCAACAGCAAACTCAGTTTTTCTGATCTCCCCAACATGGTTAGTTTTATGGCCAATACCCTGATAGATCTTTTTATCGGCTTTTTCGCCGTTTCCTTTATCACATTTTTCTTTCTCCGGGAAGAAAAAATGTTCAGGGATGCTGTCTTGTTGCTGGTTCCCACGGAAATGGAAGCCAAGGTAAAAAAGATTCTTTCCACGATTTCTCTTCTTTTGCAGCGTTATTTCCTTGGAATCGCTCTTGAAATGCTGGTCGTAGGCACATTGTATGCTGTCGGGTTAACCATAGTCGGTATTGGGTTTAATCATGCCGTGATCATCTCGCTGTTCGCGGCTTTGTTTAACATCATTCCATACGTAGGCCCCTGGATGGGGGCAATGTTGGGAATGTTGGCAGGAATGGCCCTCAATGTTGACTTGGATTTTATGCAGCATACCCTGCCACTGATCGGATGGATGGGACTGGTTTTCCTGATCGTGAAAACCCTGGACGATATTCTGTTCCAGCCCCTGATCTATTCGAGCAGTGTCAAAGCCCATCCGCTCGAAATTTTTCTCATCATTTTAGCTGCCGGTAGTATTGCCGGTATCAAGGGGATGATTTTAGCCATTCCTGTATATACCATTCTGCGTGTGATTGCCAAGGAATTCTTTGATAACCTGAAATTTGTCCGGAAGATTACAGAAGACCTGGACAAATTTGAAAAGGAGGAAAACTCTTTTTCCCAGTGATGGTGTAATTTTCTTGTAAATAACTTTACTTATAGCTACAAAAAAAATCAATATGAGTTACTTTTCAGTAAGCAACGTCAACAAAGTCTTTGAATCCACGCAGGCTCTGACCGATGTGAGCCTGAGTGTCAACAAGGGTTCCATATTCGGGCTGTTGGGCCCAAATGGAGCCGGGAAAACCACCTTGATCCGGATCATCAACCAGATAACCGCTCCCGATAGCGGTGAGGTATTCCTCGAAGGTCGCCGGATGACCTCTTCTGATGTCGAAAAAATCGGTTATTTACCGGAAGAAAGGGGTTTGTATAAAAAAATGAAGATCGGCGACCAGGCTATTTATCTTGCCCAATTGAAGGGAATGAGTCGCCATTCGGCTATGAAAGCCCTTAAATTCTGGTTCGAAAAATTTGAAATTGCCGGATGGTGGGACAAAAAGGTAGAGGAGCTTTCCAAAGGTATGCAGCAGAAAGTGCAGTTCATCACTACCATTATCCATCAGCCCCAATTGCTGATTTTCGATGAACCGTTCACCGGTTTCGATCCTATAAACGCCAACCTGATCAAGCAGGAAATTCTGGGGCTGCGGGACAATGGCGCCACCATTATTTTTTCCACCCACAACATGTCGACCGTCGAAGATCTGTGCGACCATATCGCACTGATCAACAAATCGAGGAAAATTCTGGATGGCGCTGTCACTGAAGTGAAAGATAATTTCAAAACCAATATTTTCGAGTTGGACTATAAGGGAGATTATTCCAAAGTAGCCCAGGTACTGGGAAATTCCTTTACCATTCTGGAACATACCGAAAAAGGACTGTCGAACAGGATTAAAATTCTACACCTGAACGGGAATGGCAGCAACGATGTGTTGCAATTGCTGATGCCGGTTGCTGAAATCAAGTCATTCCGGGAAGTAGTTCCCAGTATGAACGACATTTTTATACGGGTAGTGGAATCGTCAAATGAAAAAAACAACCAATTATGAATAAAACCTGGATTATTTTACGGCGGGAATACCTGACACGGGTACTTAAAAAATCTTTTATTGTGACCACCCTGCTTGTTCCCCTTCTACTGGCAGCGATGATGGTCATTCCTGCATGGCTGGCTTCACGACAGGACAAAGAAGTCAGAAACATTGCTGTTTATGATGAAACTTCTCTCTTTTTGGGCCAGTTGGGCCAGGAGGGTTTCACTAAATATCAGTTTATTGAAAAGGAGAAATATGAGAAAATAAAAGCAAACCTGGAGGGCACCGAATACTATGCGCTGCTCTACATTCCGGGTAACATCCTGACCACCAACCGCGTGGAATTGTTTTCGCCTAAGCAACTACCCCTGGAGATGGGTGAACAGATTGAAAGGAAACTCAGCCAGATTATAGAGACTGACAAAAGAAACAAAGTTGTACAGGAAGTCGGCGTTCCCGATCTGGAGCAAAAATTGGCAGCTACCAAAACCCGCATCCGGGTAAATACTTTACAGGTCACAGAAACCGGAGAACAGAAGAAAAGTTCTTCCGTGGTGGCCTTTATTGCCAGTTACGGTATGGGCTTCCTCATTTATTTCTTCGTCTTCATGTATGGCTCGCTGGTAATGCGCAGTGTGATGGAAGAGAAGAAAAACAGAATCGTGGAAGTGATCGTCTCTTCGGTGAAACCCTACCAACTGATGACGGGAAAAATTGTAGGAACGGCACTTGTGGGACTAACGCAGGTAGCCATCTGGGTTATTTTGATTTTTGGGGTTTTGACTGTCCTGCAAAGTTTTTTCACGCCGGAAACTGCCCAGCAAATGGGAAAAAGTATCATGGAAAGTCAGGGCCAGATGGCCCCGATGCAGCAAAACATGCCGGTATCCCAGAACCAGATTTCAGAAGTTTTGGAGATGATCGGAACGCTGAACATCCCGCTGATCCTGTTTGGTTTTATCTTTTATTTTCTAAGCGGATACCTCCTTTACAGCTCACTTATGGGGGCTGTCGGGGCTGCTGTTGACAATGAAGAGGACACACAACAGCTGGTATTCCCGGTTACTTTCCCGCTGATTCTCTCTATCATCCTTCTTTTTTCCATCTCCAAAAGTCCGGATGGTGCCATCGCTTTCTGGGCCTCCATCGTTCCTTTTACTGCACCGGTTTGCATGTTGGCCAGGCTGCCTTTCTCCCCGCCCATCTGGGAAGTAATCCTTTCCATGGTGCTGATGATCGTGACCACCATCGGGGCCATTTGGGTAGGCTCCAAAATTTACAAAACCGGTATCCTTATGTACGGCAAAAAGGTTACGTTGAAGGAACTGGTAAAGTGGCTCAGGTATAAGGGGTAAATTTGACTGACAGAATTTTCCGGTTTCTATAATTCCTGCTATTTTTGAGAGCTGATAAAGTATTTACTTTTTTACAGCTCATGAAAAAAATACTGGTTACCGGAGGAACAGGTTTTATCGGTTCACATACGGTGGTGGAACTTCAGAATAATGGATTTGAAGTCATTATTGCTGACAATTTGTCGAACTCTTCAGAAGAGGTACTGGAAAATATCGTTAAAATCACCGGCAGGGAGCCCATTTTTGAAAAGACAGACCTTGCTGATCCTGTTGCTACGGCTGGATTTTTTGATAAGCACACCGGTATTGATGGTGTAATCCATTTTGCCGCGTCAAAAGCCGTTGGGGAATCGATGGAGAATCCACTTCTGTATTACCGGAACAACCTGGGATCGTTGATCAATGTCCTGGAAGGCATGAAAAAGCACCTCATCAGGGATGTTGTGTTCAGTTCTTCCTGCACGGTTTATGGTCAGCCGGATGAACTTCCCGTTACGGAAGCTTCACCGCTCAAGCAGGCCTGGTCGGCATACGGATCCACCAAACAGGTTGGTGAGGAGATATTGCGGTTTACCACAATGGCGCATCCCCTGAAAGCCATTGCGCTCCGTTATTTCAATCCGATCGGGGCTCATCCTTCCGCGCTGATTGGCGAACTTCCGCTTGGCGTTCCCAACAACCTTGCTCCATATATTACCCAGACCGGCATTGGGAAAAGAAAGTGCCTTAATGTTTACGGCAAAGACTATTCTACCCCTGATGGAACCGCCGTCCGGGATTATATCCATGTTGTTGATCTGGCCAAAGCCCATTGGTGGCCATGAACAGGATGATCAACAGCTCCGGCAAATCATCATTTGAAGTATTCAACCTGGGAACCGGAAACGGATTCACCGTGCTGGAAGTCATTCATGCCTTTGAAAGGGTAAGCGGGGTGAAGCTGAATTACCAGTTTGTCGACCGCCGTCCGGGTGATACGGAAAAGGTATGGGCCGACACCCGGTTTGCCAACGAAGAACTTGGCTGGAAGGTTGAAAAATCTCTCGACGAAATGATGTTGTCAGCCTGGAACTGGGAAAAAGCGCTGGCAGCAAAAAAAAATAGTTGACCATGGAAAAAATATTAATCACCGGCGGCGCCGGTTTCATCGGTTCACATGTCGTACGGCTATTTGTGAAAAAATACCCTGAAACGGCCATCTTCAATCTCGATAAACTGACTTATGCCGGGAACCTGGCCAACCTGACGGATATAGAGCATCATCCCAATTACCACTTCATCAAGGGCGACATTGTGGATGAAGCATTTGTGATGGAGCTTTTTGAGAAACACCAGTTCGATGGAGTCATACACCTGGCGGCTGAATCACATGTCGATCGTTCCATCGCCAATCCCAAAGAGTTTATCCTGACCAACATTATTGGAACGGTAAATTTATTAAATGCAGCGAGAAACTTCTGGAAAACTGATTACTCCGGAAAGCGGTTTTATCATATTTCTACCGATGAAGTGTATGGCTCGTTGGGTGACGAGGGGAAGTTTCTGGAAACCACCCCCTATGACCCCCGCAGCCCCTACTCTGCTTCCAAAGCCAGCTCCGACCACCTGGTCAGGGCTTACTATCACACCTACGGACTTCCGGCGCTTATTTCCAACTGTTCCAACAACTACGGCCCCAACCAATTTCCGGAGAAGCTTATCCCACTGATCATCAATAATATAAAACAAAGGAAACCATTGCCGGTTTATGGAAAGGGACTAAACATACGTGACTGGCTTTATGTTGAAGACCATGCCCGTGCCATCGACCTTATCTTTCACAGGGGAGGCATTGGGGAAACATACAACATCGGTGGAAACAATGAACGTCAGAATATTGATATCGTGAAAACCTTGTGCCGGATCATGGATGAAAAACTGGGCAGGGAAGCCGGTGAAAGCGAACAACTCATAACCTATGTTACCGACCGGGCTGGTCATGATTTCCGCTATGCCATTGATGCCGGTAAATTGAAAAAAGAACTTTTATGGACTCCGGAAGTCAAATTTGATGAAGGTTTTGAGCTTACCGTTAACTGGTACCTTAACAATCAAAAGTGGCTGGAAGAAGTTACTTCCGGTGATTATCAGGGCTATTATCAAAGAATGTATCTAAATAGATAAGTTAATATTTTCCCCATCTTGTTTTTTCCATGCAAATGTTTAAATTCGTTGCTTTAACTCCGGTTAAAGCCGGAAGCTTTTTGCCTTAAACCAAATTCTGGAAATTCAAAATCTTACCTTATGGAACATAATAAAACTAACCGAAGAAGCTTTCTAAAAGCGCTCGGGCTGGTAACGGGCGCTGCCGGATTTGCCGCCGGATCCGGTCTCCTGGCATCCTGTACACGGGTCTCAGGAGTGGTGGGCGGCAAAATCAAACTGTTAACTTCCAGCGGAGAGCTGGTAGAAGTAGATGTGGCCAGTTTGTCACCATCCCAGATGCCATCTCTTTCTGAAAACCAGAAGAGAGGCCGGGAGGGTTTAAAAGGGAAAAGCTGGGTGCTGGTCGTGGACCTTTCCAAATGCAGAAATGCCCGCAAGTGCATGGATGCCTGCCAGAAACACCATCAGCTCAGGCCGGAACAACATCACCTGAATGTGTTGCAGATGAAAACGACCGACCACACCGAACCTTACTACATGCCGAAACACTGTCAGCATTGCGATAATCCGCCATGTACCAAGGTTTGTCCGGTCAATGCCACCTTCAAACGCCAGGATGGCATTGTTCTTATCGATAACGAACGGTGCATCGGGTGCCGTTTCTGTATTGCTGCATGCCCCTATTCAGCCCGCGTATTTAACTGGAATGATCCGCGTGATGCAGAAAAATATGAAGGAGTTACCTACAACATAGAAGCCAATGTGCCTCAGAAAAAAGGTACGATTTCCAAATGCCTGTTTTCGGCTGACCGGTTGAGGGATGGAAAACTGCCCACCTGCGTATCTGCCTGCCCGAATGGAACTTACTGGTTTGGCGACCGCAATGAGGATGCTGTCACCAACGGAACCACCAAAGAAACCGCGAGTTTCAGCAAATTGATCCGTGACAACGGCGGCTATACGCTGATGGAAGAACTGGGTACCAAACCCCGTGTATATTACCTGCCACCCAAGAACAGGACTTTCCCCTTTCAGGGTGATTTGATCGAAAACAGTCATGATTCCTAACCTAAAAAACCTGACAAGATGGAACCAATAAAATCACCTGAAGAATCAAGGAAAGCGCTTGACAGGATTTTTAAAGACCTGACCCGCTCCATTACCCGTCACGACGAGCTGAGCCGGTTCTGGATCTTTATTCTCACGATGTTTGCCATCGTTGGCGTTTGGGGCTTTATCATCCAGTTCCAGCGCGGACTGGGTGTCACGGGCATGAGGGATTATGTTTCCTGGGCTATGTACATCGGGAACTTTGTATTTTTCGTGGCTGTTAGTCTGATCGGATTTCTTATCAGTTCTACCCTTCACCTCCTGAATTTTGAATGGTCCAAGCCCATCTCAAGGGTGGCAGAACAGGTAGCGATTGCTGCCGTTGCCCTGGCTGGCATCATCATCGTCATGGACATGGGGCGTCCCGACCGCTTGCTGAATGTATTCCTGCACGGCCGCTTCGCCTCTCCCATCCTCTGGGATGTGACTGTTATCTCCACCTACCTGGTCATTTCTGTTCTCCTTTTTTATATTCCGCTGATTCCCGATCTGGCCTTATTGCGCGACCGGCTGACAGGCGTTCCGGAGATTCAGAAAAAGTTGTATGGAATACTGTCCTTAGGCTGGAAGGGGAATGACGAACAATTCAGATTGGTGGCACATGCCATGCGGGTGCTGATGATCCTTATCATCCCGGTAGGTCTTTCCATCCATACCGTTACTTCCTGGCTGTTTGCCGTAACCCTGAGGGCAGGATGGGATACTACCATTTTCGGACCTTATTTCGTTACAGGGGCCTTCGTGGTTGGCACAGCGGCCGTGATTGTGCTGATGTTCATTTACCGGGGAAGGTACCGGCTGAAATACTATTTCACGGACCTTCACTTTGATAAGATGGGCAAACTGCTTGTTTTTGTATGCCTGGTCTATCTCTATTTTAACCTGAATGAATTTCTGGTACCCGGATACAAAATGAAACTGGCAGAAGGAATTCACCTGAAGGAAATTTTCCAGGGAGGACATTCCGGATTGTTCTGGTTTGCCCAGCTCGGGGGAATGGTTCTGCCCATTATTTTGCTGTTGTTCAGGTTCTTCCGGAAGCCATTGCCCCTTTTCCTCATTTCCATGCTGGTGGTGGTTGCTTCCTGGTTTAAACGATTTGTGATCGTGGTACCCACCATGGAACATCCGCACCTGCCGATTCAGAACGTTCCGGAACATTTTAAACACTATTCTCCTAC